>SLNX01000077.1 GCA_007132825.1 Bacteroidales bacterium
TCGTCGTAGGTTAAGCCAATATTGTAAGATCTTAATAAATAGTCGCTTGCCTTAAGCCATTCTTCATTTTCGTAGGCTTCTGCCCCAACATTGCGAGTCAGATCGGATAAAAATAGCAGCAATGGTTGAATTTCAAGGATAAGCTGGTTATCGGTATCAAGCTCTTTGGCTTTAAATAAGGCTTCATCAGCTTTATCAACAGGGTTTTCAACCAGGTTTTTATAAGATTCTTCTTCGGTAATGGCAATTTCCATGTAGAGTCTTGATTTTGTTAGCCAGAATTCCGGATCCTCAAAAACGCTTTCATGTTCTTGTGCTTCCTGCAAATGCTCCAGGGCATCGGCAAGATTGCCACGATCCAGTTGTCTGTTCGCACGTCTTAGATCCCTACCCTGGGCGTTCACAACAGTGGAAGCAATCATCAAAAAGATTAAAAGAAATACGGTCCGTTTCATTGGTTTGATTTTTTGGTTATCAATAAGATTTTTTTGATAAGATTTATAAGCAAAATTAGAAATATTTTAAAAAAACACAAGTACCTGCTCGATTAAATTGCAACATCCGATTATCAGTGAATTTATTAAACCAGAAAAAGGCATTTGAATCAAGACTCATCTGAATGCTCAGTATTTTGGTCATCTGCCTCCATGTTCTCTTCGTCATTGCCGTTTCCATTCCCGTTCAGACCTTTGTCCTGTATTTTGGTTACTGCAGCGATTTTATCTCCATCCTTGAGTGAGATCAGCTTTACCCCTTGTGTTGCCCTGCCCATTTCGCGCAATTCGTCTACCGGGACCCGGATGGTAATTCCAGATTTGTTGATGATCATAAGATGATCACTATCCACAACATTAACCATTGCAATCAGGGGTCCTGTTTTGTTAGTTATGTTTAAAGTTTTAACACCCTTCCCTCCTCTGTTCGTTATTCGGTATTCATTAAGGACTGATCTTTTCCCAAATCCGTTTTCGCTGACAACCAAAATGCTGCTCATGGTGTCTTCAACACAAACCATGCCAACTACTTCATCGTCTGGTCCGGCCAGCGTGATACCTTTTACGCCGGAAGCGTTTCTGCCAATTGCCCTGACTGAGCTTTCATTGAACCGGATAGCTTTACCGCTTCGCAAACCGATCAGGATTTCGTTTTCACCATTAGTGAGTGAAGCCTCAAGGAGCTCATCTCCATCACGCACATTTATGGCAATAATCCCATTGGCCCGGGGCCTGCTATATGCCGACAGGCTGGTTTTCTTGATGATACCCTGTTTGGTGCACATCATGATGAAGTTATTCTCGGTATATTCCTGATCGGTAAGGTCTTTGACATTTACAAAGGCCTTGATCTTGTCATCCGACGGAATATTGATAAGGTTTTGTATGGCCCTGCCCTTCGAGGTTTTTGTGCCTTCGGGAATTTCGAACACCCTCATCCAGAAGCATTTACCTTGCTCTGTGAAAAACAGCAGGTAGTTATGGTTTGTGGCAACAAACAGATATTCGACAAAGTCATCATCGCGTGTAACGGAGCCTTTACTGCCCCTCCCTCCCCTGCTTTGTGTTCTGTACTCAGAAAGCAACGTCCTTTTGATATATCCAAGGTGCGAAATGGTGATGACAACTTCCTCATCCGGAATGGTATCCTCTATCCGGAAGTCATTTGCCGTATACTCGATCTCTGTACGTGTTTTATCACCGAACTTTTGTTTCATCTCCATCATTTCTTCCTTGATGATGTTCATACGGAGCGAAATATCTTCGAGCACTGACTTAAAATATTCTATTCGCTTCAATAGTTCTTCATATTCGTTCTGAAGCTTATCCCTTTCGAGTCCTGTTAACCGCTGCAAACGCATATCGAGAATAGCTTTTGCCTGTATTTCAGAAAGGTCAAAAGACTCCATAAGACCCGTTTTGGCTTCATCAGGGGTTTGTGATGCACGTATCAGCCTGATAATCTCGTCAATGTTATCCAAAGCAATCAGAAGACCTTCAAGGATATGTGCGCGTTTTTCAGCTTCACGAAGCTCATATTGCGTTCGTCTTGTAACAACTTCATGCCTGTGATCCACATAATGCCTGATCAGGTCCTTGAGGTTCAGCAGCATGGGTCTGCCGTTAACCAGTGCAATGTTGTTTACATTGAATGATGACTGCAGTGCGGTATGCTGATACAGCAGATTCAGTATTACATTGGGAACGGCATCTTTCCGGAGTTCGTAAACAATGCGCAACCCTTTCCGATCCGATTCGTCTCTGATATCTACAATTCCTTCAATTCTTTTGTCATTCACAAGGTCGGCTGTTTTCTTGATCATTTCAGCCTTGTTGACCTGATATGGTACAGATGTAACGATAATTACCTCTTTGCCGCTTTCAAGGCTCTCTATGGTTGCTTCACCCCGCATAACAACGCGTCCACGGCCTGTGTGGTAAGCATCTTTAACCCCTTCATATCCATAAATAAGTCCTCCAGTCGGAAAATCGGGTGCCTTGATGTGTTGCATCAACTCATCAATGGTGATGTCATTATTGTCAATGTATGCGATCACGCCATCAATAACCTCATTCAGGTTATGTGGTGGCATATTGGTTGCCATACCTACAGCAATACCGGATGAACCATTGACAAGAAGGTTGGGTATTTTTGCAGGAAGAACGGTTGGTTCCTTAAGGGTATCGTCAAAATTTAACTGGAAATCAACAGTTTCCTTGTCGATATCGGTCAACATCTCCTCTGCGATCTTCTGCATCCTTGCTTCCGTATAGCGCATGGCGGCCGGACTGTCACCATCAATGCTGCCATAATTACCCTGACCATCAACGAGGGGATAGCGTAATGACCAATCTTGTGCCATGCGAACCATTGCATCATATACTGAGCTGTCGCCATGCGGATGGTATTTACCAAGCACCTCCCCTACTATTCTGGCAGACTTTTTATAAGGTCTGTTGCTAAAAACACCCAGTTCATGCATCCCAAAGAGCACACGGCGGTGCACAGGTTTGAGTCCATCCCGCACATCGGGCAACGCCCTTGAGACAATTACAGACATGGCATAATCGATATATGCCGACTTCATCTGTTCTTCTATGTCGACTTTTAATATTCTTTCTTCTGACATTCTGGAAATCAATAATTTTGAAAATATCTATTATAAAAAAACAAGGTACGAAAATACACATTTTTTCCCTAATAAAGTGGGTTATAATGCAAAGATTTGATATGTTTTTTTCTAACAATTGCAGTTAATTATTGTTAACAATTGGTAGATGGTTGATTCATTTTGTTTAATATTGTACTGTTAATTTTGAAAGAGTTATTATTATGGAAGCTAAATTTTCTCCAGTTGTTAAAGATGTGATCACTTACAGTCGTGAAGAGGCTTTGCGCAACGGGAACAATTATATTGGAATTGAACACTTTCTGCTTGGTTTGATACGTGAAGGTGAGAACATTGCAATTCAAATTCTAACCCAGCTGGGGCTTGATCTCAAACAGATCAAAAAAAACATTGAAAATACAATCAAGGGTGGTATGCCTGCCAACCGGAACATGGAAAACATCCCGCTGGTGAAGCAAGCGGAGCGCGTATTGAAGATTACTTATCTTGAGGCCAAACTGTTTAACAGTGAGTTGATTGGTGCTGAACACTTATTATTGTCGATTTTAAAGGACAATGACAATCTGGCTACTCGTGTTTTGAATCAGCAGGGTGTGGATTATGATTTGATCAGGGACCAGGTAAAGCAGATTGGCAGTCCTTTTTCTGACAAGCCGGAGAATAAGGATATTCGCAGTGAGCTCTCACCGAGTGAGGAGGATGATGCAGCAGAAGGTGGTGGTTTTGGTGGCTCCATGAAAAAGGCTGCAGACAAATCGACGACACCTGTATTGGATAATTTCGGGCGTGATCTGACAAGGGCTGCCGAAGAGGACAGACTCGACCCTGTTGTTGGCCGTGAGCGTGAACTGGAGCGAATTGCTCAGATATTATCACGTCGTAAGAAAAACAATCCCATACTGATCGGGGAACCGGGTGTGGGTAAATCGGCCATCGCAGAGGGGCTTGCTTTACGGATTGTTCAGCGAAAGGTTTCACGTGCATTGTTCAATAAACGCATTGTGACACTTGATCTGGCATCACTTGTAGCTGGTACAAAATATCGTGGTCAGTTCGAGGAACGGATGAAGGCATTGCTAAACGAGCTTGAAAAAAACCCTGACGTGATTCTTTTCATTGATGAGTTGCATACCATCGTTGGAGCCGGAGGTGCTTCAGGCTCCCTGGATGCATCCAACATGTTCAAGCCTGCTCTTGCTCGTGGAGAGATTCAGTGCATTGGTGCCACCACTATGGACGAATACCGTCAGCATATTGAGAAGGACGGTGCTCTTGAACGTCGATTCCAAAAGATCATTATTGACCCCACCACAGCTGAGGAAACCATTGAAATCCTAAACAATATCAAATCAAAATATGAGGATCACCACCTGGTAAACTATTCTGAAGATGCCATTAAAGCTTGTGTTTACCTTACCGACAGGTATGTGAGCGACCGTTATCTTCCAGATAAGGCCATTGATGCACTGGATGAGGCCGGATCACGTGTTCACATAACCAATATAAGGGTGCCGGAAACAGTGATTAACATTGAAACGCAAATTGACGTGGTAAGGGACGAAAAGACCAAAGCAATAAAGTCTCAGAAGTATGAACAGGCCGCACAATACCGCGATCAGGAAAGGGCTTTGATGGATAAGCTTGAAGCTGAAAAGAGAAGATGGGAACAGGAATCTCAGCTTCACCGTGAGATCGTTGACGAGCAGAATGTTTCGGAAGTGGTATCTATGATGACAGGGGTGCCGGTTCAGCGTATCGCTCTCAACGAAAGTGAACGGCTTATAAGTATGGAGCAGGACCTTGAAAAGAGTGTTGTGGGTCAGAATGAAGCGATAAAAAAGATCGTAAAGAGTATCCGGCGCAACCGTGCCGGATTAAAAGACCCGGCCAAACCCATCGGATCATTCATTTTTCTCGGGCCCACCGGTGTGGGAAAGACACACCTTGCCAAAGTTTTGTCCCACCACTTGTTTGATTCAGATGATGCGATCATCCGCATCGACATGAGTGAGTACATGGAGAAATTTGCAGTCAGCAGGCTCGTAGGTGCGCCTCCCGGATATGTCGGCTATGAAGAAGGAGGCCAGCTTACCGAGAAAGTGCGCAGAAAGCCCTATTCTGTGCTGCTGCTGGATGAAATCGAGAAAGCACATCCCGATGTATTTCATCTGCTGCTGCAGATGCTTGACGACGGACAGTTAACTGACAGCCTTGGGCGCCGTGTTGATTTCAAGAATACCATCATCATCATGACCTCAAACATTGGATCAAGGCAATTGAAGGATTTTGGCATGGGTGTTGGTTTCAACACGCCTGCAAGACAGGCTGCATCAAAGGAGTATACACAAAGTGTGATTGAAAATGCACTAAAAAAGACATTTGCTCCGGAATTTTTGAACAGGGTTGATGATGTGGTGATCTTTGATTCACTTCTGAAAGAGCATATTTTTAAGATTATTGACATTGAATTGAAAAAGCTGTTTAAGCGAATTGATGATTTGGGCTATCAGATTAAGCTAACAGACGCAGCCAAGGAGTTTATTGCAGAAAAGGGCTGGGATCCCAGCTTTGGGGCAAGACCGTTAAAGCGCGCCATACAGAAATATCTGGAGGATCCATTGGCAGAAGAGATTATCAGAAGCAAAATCTCTGAAGGTGATACAATCCGCGTTGACTACAAAAAGGATGAAGAGGAAATTTCTGTTGGTGTAACTAAGGCAAAGCCAAAAAAGGAGAAAACCGAAGGAAAAATGCCAGATAAGGCTTCGGGGGCTTCAAATAACTAAACCACAACCCGCAAACCGGGAAATGAGGCTGTTTCTAACTTTTGAGACAGCCTCATCTTATATTACGAATGAAATTCCTTAAAACTTATAGGTGTTATCAGCAATCAGTTTTGCTGCAATGCGTCTGCGCGCTTCTTTCACGTTAACACCCGGAAGATCAGTCAGCCTGCCAATGGCAATGATCAGTTTTTTGGTTTCATCTCCCTCCAAAGAGGAATAAACTGCATCAAACGCCCATTTCCGCAATTTACTCACCGTATCATACATAAATACATCAAGCATGTCCTTATACACCCCGGCTTCTTCACCTTTCATGGGCTCAATCTTTTCAACCCTGAGTGCCAGTGATTCAGCGATGTAGAGCTCTGATATCATGTCGGCAATGTTGTTCATCACCTCCTGCTCCCTGACCAGCTTCCTTCCAAAAGCTTTAAGGGAAACATGCAGGGCAAGAAGGATCACCTTCTTCATGTTTTTGATCATACGAGACTTTTGCTTGTAGTAGGTCTCCTCCCCTTCCTTGCCGTCAGTGATCTTATCAAGATTCTCGAACAAGTCCTGGGCAGGACAGAAAAGGTCATACTCACCCTTCATCGATCTTTTCATTGCTGTATCCACTACAAGCAGTCTGTTGATTTCGTTGGTTCCCTCAAAGATTCTGTTGATTCGGCTATCGCGATAACCGCGTTCCACATTCATTTCTGAGGAATAACCCATGCCACCATGGATCTGCACAGCCTCATCTGCAACAAAATCAAGCATCTCAGAGCCATAAACCTTCAATATGGCATCCTCCACTGCATAATGGCTGATCGCATCAATGGCACCACGTCCAACATCACATCCTTCAATACTTTTGAAACGCTCCATTAAATCATCAATATCCTTACTAACCCTGTAAATGGCCGATTCGTGGGCAAAAGTACGGATCACCATTTCTGCAAGTTTGTGCTGAATGGCACCAAAATTGGAGATTAGCTGACCAAACTGCTTGCGCTCATTGGCATACTTGACAGAGTCGATGATTGCCTTTTTCGCAGCACCGATCACATTCGCGCCAAGCTTCATTCTGCCCATGTGCAAAATATTCAACGCGATGCGGAAACCCTCTCCCCGCTCGCCAATCATGTTCTCAACAGGAACTTTTACATCGTTATAATAGATTTGAGCCGTGGAGGAGCCTTTAATCCCCATTTTATGCTCGTCGGGACCAATTACCACACCCTCAGAGTCAGTGTCGACAATAAAAGCGCTTAGAATCCTGTCGTTATCAATTTTTGCAAAAACCACCTGTGCATCGCAGAAGCCTGCATTCGTGATCCACATCTTCTGTCCGTTCAGGATATAATGCTTCCCGTCTTCGGAAAGCTTCGCAGTGCTTTTTCCAGAATTGGCATCACTACCTGCTCCCGGTTCGGTAAGGCAGTATGCCCCCAGCAGTTCGCCGGTAGCAAGCTTGGTCACATATCTCTGTCTTTGCTCCTCATTTCCATAATACATAATCGGCAGGGTGCCAATACCGCAATGGGCCATAAAAGCTACAGAAAAGGAATACCCTGCTCCTATTGTTTCTGCAGCAAGCATCTGCGTAACAAAAGACTGTCCGAAACCTCCATATTCCTCGGGCAATGAGATACCCATAAGGCCGAGTTCTCCAGACTTTTTAAGTATCGACTTCATCAGTTCCCTGTCACCCTTGTCCAATGCATCCAGGTACGGATACACTTCCGCCTCCAGAAAATCGGCACAGGTTTGGGCAATCATTTTCTGTTCTTCATCAAACTCCTCAGGCACATAAACATCTTTTGCTTCAATGTCTCGAACCAGAAATTCTCCACTTTTCAGATATTTTTTTTTCTCCATGATAAAATAGGTTTAATTGCCCAGAGCAAGGGCGATGATTTCAGCTATATCGTAATTTTTAACTTCTTCTTCACGGTTCTTATACTTAATGCCATCCGTGATCATGATCATGCAAAACGGACAAGCAGTGGCAATCACATTAGGTTCTGTTTTCAAAGCTTCCTCTGTTCGCTCTATAAAAACCTCCTTATCCCCTTCTTCAGCTTCCTTGAACATTTGTCCACCACCTGCACCGCAGCAAAGGGCATGCTGTCTGTTCCTTTCCATCTCTACCAAATTGCCGCTTAACATTTTTAATATGCGGCGAGGTGTTTCATAAATGTCATTTGCCCTTCCAAGATAGCAGGGATCGTGATAGGTAATCCTGGTTTTGCCAAATCGTTCCGGGTCAATGTTCAGGTTTCCTTTTTCAACCTCATTCTCAAGAAAGTCAACATAACTGATCACATCATAGGTTCCACCCAGTTCGGGGTATTCATTTTTGAAAATATTGTAGCAATGGGGACAGATGGTAATGATCTTTTTGACCTTATAAGCGGCAAAAAGTTCGATCAGCTGCAAAGCCTGCATCTGGAACAACA
>SLNX01000029.1 GCA_007132825.1 Bacteroidales bacterium
GATCGGCCAGAAGTGTAAAAGACTTTGATGTATACAATGCCATCGATGCCTGCAGTGACCTGTTAGAACACTTCGGTGGACATAAATATGCCGCAGGATTAAGCCTGCGCCCGGAAAACCTGAAAGCATTTCGGCAGAAATTTGCCCAAGTGGTGGAAGAAACCATTACCGACGAAATGCTGATGCCACAGATTGAGATACATGCAGAGATAAAACTGCACCAAATCCCGGGGAAATTTTTCCGAATCCTTAAGCAATTTGCCCCTTTTGGACCCGGAAACCCAAACCCGACGTTCATATCACGTCAGTGTTCAACGCAGGGCAGTGTGCGTGTGGTTGGAAACAAACACCTAAAGTTCAAGGTCACACAGCCCGAATCAGGATCTACCGAATTGCCTGCAATTGCCTTTCAACAAGGAAGACAACTTTCTAAAATTCAGGCGAATAAGTTTTTCGACATTGCTTACCAGATCGAAGAAAATGAATGGAATGGCAAAGTAAGCCTGCAGCTTAATGTCAAAGACATCAGATTTTAATTTGTATAATCCCCTAAAAACCGAAGTGAAACACATAACACACCTTCAATGACTAAGTCAAAGTCGGAGAAAAAGTATTACACCGTATGGCGTGGCAACGAAACCGGTGTTTTTAACAGCTGGGATGCCTGTAGACGTGCCGTGGAAGGTTATCCAGGTGCCATCTACAAATCCTTTCCAGACGAAGAAACCGCCTGGGGTGCGTATGAAGATAATTACGCTAACCATGTTGGCCAAAACAAAAAACCGCTGCAACCCTCCCCGGAGCAGCTGAAAAAGTACGGCAAACCCCTCCCCGACAGCATTTCTGTAGACGCTGCCTGCAATGGTAAAACAGGCCAAATGGAATACCAGGGTGTGGACACGAAAAGTGGTGCTGTTTTTTTCAAAATGGGCCCTTTCGATAAAGGATCAAACAACATCGGCGAATTTTTGGCGATCGTACATGCATTGGCCTGGTGTAAAAAATATCAGATTGACCGACCGATTTACACAGACTCAAAGACTGCACTTACCTGGGTGAATAACAAAAAAGCCAGGACAAAGGTAATACCCTCAGCCGAGAATACCCCCCTTTTTGAACTGATCCAACGTGCAGAAAACTGGCTCAAACAAAACACCTGGAATAACGAAATCCTTAAATGGCATACCGAGGCCTGGGGAGAAATTCCCGCCGATTTCGGAAGAAAATAGTTTTTGGTAAATAATATACGACCCCTGCGGGGTCGAAAAATGAAACTCGCCATTGATTGCTACATTTATGCGACCCCGATGGGGCCAAATATTTGTAGCTATGCGCCAAGGCTCCTCTTTTTTACGACCCTGTAAGGGTCGCATTTGCAAATCCTTCGAGTCTGAATTGACAAGTCAAGCCTTGTCATTCTACTTTTCACTTTTCACTTTTCACTTTTCACTTTTCACTTTTCACTTTTTCAAACCATCCCAACCCTGGGCGGTAAGTTTCACCAGTTGGCCGGAACTGGTAAAGAGGTTTGCTCCCTGGCCGGCATCCGTAATATGACCTATGGGGTGGATTTCTTCGATATCCTTGATCTTGTCATAATCCTTCTGACTGATGGTAAAAAGCAGTTCATAATCCTCTCCCCCACTCAGGGCACACGTTGTAGGATCGATATTGAACTCGTGCGCTGTTTGTGCCATCCTCCGGTCAATGGGAATTTTTTCCTCATAAATTGTAGCTCCCACACCGGAGTTTTTACACAAATGCAAAACCTCCGAAGCCAGACCATCTGAAATGTCTATCATTGAGGTGGGCTTTACTTTTGCTTTTCTAAGTATTTCAAAAATGTCCTTTCTTGCTTCCGGCTTAAGTTGCCTTTCAAGTACAAATCCGTAATCGTGAAGGCCAGGCTGCATTTCAGGGTTTGCCTTAAATGTTTGTTTTTCCCTTTGCAAAACGAGCAAACCACAGTATGCAGCTCCCAGGTTGCCACTTACGCAAAGAATGTCATTATGTCTGGCACCACTTCGATAAACAATGTCTTTTTTTCCCGCTTTCCCAATGGCGGTGATGCTTAGCATAAGGCCGGCCGGGCACGAGGTGGTATCACCCCCTACCAAATCCACATGATATTTTTCACAAGCCAGCAATATTCCTGCATACAGTTCCTCCAGGGCTTCCACCGAGTATTTTGCCGATACGGCCAATCCTACAATCACCTGACCAGGCTGTCCGTTCATGGAATATATGTCAGACAAATTAACCACTACCGATTTATAGCCAAGGTGCTTTAATGGTGTATAAACCATATCGAAATGCACACCTTCAACCAAAAGGTCCTTAGTGATAATGGTACATTGCCGGCCATTGTCAATAACTGCAGCGTCATCACCCACCCCTTTGATTGTCTCAGGGTTTTTGACAGTGATACCTCCCGTAAGGCGGTCAATCAATCCAAACTCTCCAATTTTTGATATTTCCGTAAGTTTTGGTGTGTTGTCTGATGTTGTCATACTATTTATTTAATGATCAATGGGGCGATTCTTCTCTTTTTTTTGGATGCTTTGCTGTATGTTAACCGATTCCTGGTGCAGAATTGAAAAAAGTTTGTCAACAAATTCGGTTTTCAGGCCCAGTGCTGTTCCTTTTTCTTTCCTGTCTGTTGAAATGTCATTTTTCCTTTCAGGCTGAAGTATGCTGATTTTGTTGTCTTTTTTAATGATTCCGATCTCTTCAACCATTTGCAACCTTTCTGCGAGCAGTTCCAGCAGTTCGTGGTCTTTATCGTCGATAAGGGCACGTAACTCAGCGAGCTGCTTTTCTGTTTGATCTTTTTTTTCAGCTGGAATGACTTGCTTTAATAGTGTTTGGAGTTCAGCCGGGGTAATTTGCTGAATCGGGTCGGTGAGTGCGTGTTCCGGTTTATGGTGTGATTCGATCATCAGGCCATCCATCCGGAGGGCCATTGCCTTTTGAGCAATCTCTTTGATCCATCTGCGATCTCCGGCGATATGGCTGGGGTCGCAGATAACTGGGATTCCGGGTAATTCTTTTTTAAGTGTCAGAGGAATACTCCATAGCGGTATGTTTCTGTACCTGCTTTTATGATATCCATGAAAGCCGCGATGGATGGCGATGATTTTATTGCTTCCTGCCTGAAAGATCCTTTCGATGCTGCCTATCCAAAGCTGCAGGTCGGGACTTACAGGGTTTTTTATCATCATAGCGATGCCAGTACCTTTGATTGCACGGGCAATTTCAGCCACCATAAACGGATTAACGCTGGTACGGGCACCAAGCCAAAGGATATCGACATCGTGCTTAAGGCATAATTCTGCATGTCGCGGTTGTGCTACCTCAACGGCAATTCTCTGACCTGTTTCCTTTTTGATCTCTTGTAACCAAGGCAATGCTTCTTCTCCAACGCCTTCAAAATTTCCGGGTCGTGACCGTGGTTTCCATACTCCGGCACGCAATACAGGGACCTGTTTGAGCATTGCAAGCTCTTTTGCTGTAGTTTTCAGTTGATGGAGGTTTTCTACGCTACAGGGGCCTGCAACGATCAATAGATTTTGGTACAGGGGCAACCAGGAGTCCAATGGGGTAAACGACAGTGGTTCTGATCCAGCCATGATTGCTGTTTTTTGCAAAGATAGGGAAAGAAATGTACACGTGAAAACATCCACTCCGTTGTGGCATCATCATTTCCGGATAAAAAACAGGGAGTTCATTGAACTCCCTGTTTTCTTTGGCAGTTTTGTTGGCAGTGAACGCTAAACGTCTACCAACAAATAATCAATACACAATAATCGACAATCGATAATCGACAATCATACCTACCGTGGTATGATGTCAATGATCACCGTACGGTTATAGAATCTTTCTTCAGGATAACGGTTTTCGAATGGCGCATGTTCTTTCATCTCACCAAATCCATACACTTCAAACTCTACACCTTCAATTCCATGGGTTGCCAATGCATTTTCTATGAGTTTTTGGGCGCTCCTCGCGCGCTGTAATGAGAGGTGGTAGTTGTGGTCTACGTTGCCAATGATGTCGGCATGTCCGTGCACGATCACTCTTGCATTCTCGGGCACGAGCGGCACCACGGTTTCCACGAGATACTGTTCGTAAGGAGCAGGTGTTTCAAAAATATCAAATTCATAGAGCATGCTGAAACGGATAACATGGTGATCTGTCACCTCTTTCTGAATCAGTTCCATTGTGGTTTCCCTGGTAAACTCAAGTCCTTCATTTGAAACGCCTTTCATCACCACTTCAAACAGTCCGGATTCGGCTACGTCAAAGATCTCTTGTCCTGGAACACTTTCCACGTTTTTGGTGAATGGGCCAAACTCCAGTACCAGTCCGTTCGGATCGGTAAGTTCGACGTACCACTCTTCCATGTGCCTTTCGGCGTTTGTGAGTGTAAATATGACGTGGCTGTCGAGTTCCCTTTCATCAGACCGTGAGAACATAACGGGCTTAAGCATTGAGGAGAGCTGTCTTACATCGGTCATGAGCAGTTCTTTATCTCTGCTAAGGATATCTACCCTGCGGTCGCTGTCCAGACGCAATTCCACGTCGGTTTGCTGTGCATGGCGGTAGGATCTCACTTCCGGCCAATCGGCGCCTCTTGTGGTTATGCGTTGCGGTTCGATATTGAAGACTGATACAAGATATTCCTTGATGGCTTCAGCTTGTTGTGTGCCAATGGCTGCGCCCTGGCCTGCTGAGCTTCCCACGAGTGTAATGCTGGTGTTTGCGTTGTTGCGCATTCTGTCGCCCAGTACGTTCAGGATATTGTAATAAACCTGCATCTGGCTGTAGCCACGTCCTCTTGTGTTTATCAACACCTGGTCTTTTAGCTCAGCTTCACTGAACTGCTGTGCTTCGGCGCTGCTGAGGAGGACATACCTATCGGGTAATGAAGTGGCTCCTTCATCAAAGAAGATATAGTTCCTTAGCGGGAACATTTCATTGGTGATCCTGCGACTTTCAAGCACCGGCGGGCGTACCGAGAACGCTACAGGAGGTTCTGCGATTTCCGGTTCTTCGGGTTCTATCTCCTCAACTATAGGCTCCGGTTCTGGTTCGGGCAGCGGCACTGGCACTCCACGTCCGACTTTCAGGGCCAATCCGGCGCGTATTGTGGTTATCGACCATGTTTCGATGTTCCGTGGTTGTTGACCGAAGTATGGATGAAAGGAAACAAAAGGTGTTATCATCCATTTTGTTTGCCTTTCAGGTTTAGACAACACAATATCATACCCTGCTCCCACCTGCATGGATATGAGCAGATCGTTCATCTCGTGCATTTCCGCTTCATGCGACCAGATATCGGGCAGAAATTGCTGTTCTCTGGTATATGTAAAATCGTGGTCGAATATATAACTCAGCCGGGGGCCTGCAAAAAGGTGGAAATTGCCTCTGAATGGAGCAAATCTCAGAGAGGGTTCAAAGACGAGATAGCTCAGGTTTGTCTTCAGCTCCGAGGGGCAATCGCATGGCGCCATGATTTCATCCCAAAGGCCACCTCTGCCGTCATATCCAAAGTTAAGGTTTATACCCCACATATCATTGAACCTGTATTCAATCAGTGCGGCACCATAAGGTTTAATGCCAAAGCCGTCATGAAAGGCTGCGGGAGCCATAAAAGGTCCATCCATGTAAGAGTCGGCACTCAGGTGCCTTGTGGTTCCTTCATAGAAGTTAAAGTTTGCTGCACCGGCAACACCAAAAAGCCATTTTGGCATGGTGTATACCTGTTGCGGCTCTTCCTGCTCCTGTTGTTCCTGTGCATGTAAAACGGGAGCCAGCATCAAAAAGAGCAAGCTTAATACCATAAATTTACTGATATGGTTTCTTTTGGTTTCTTTCAGCATCTTGTCGAAATTATATTGGTGTGTTTTCATGTCATTTTCTTTTTTTAAGTCCATACATGTTCAGCGGTCAGGGAAGAGAGATGGTTGCATTTCTGAGTCTTACGCCACCATCTTTTACCATTAAGCGGCCTGTAACACTTCCACCTGACTTCACACTTATACCTTGTTTTGAAAGAATCGTTCCAAAAAATTCGGTATTTTCACCAATCAGTACATTAGGCCCAAGAATTTCTCTGACACCAACCTGCCAGAAAATACGTTCCGGGTCAGCGCCACCTTCCAATATGATATTGGCATCTGTTTCGAGAAGAGATTCAACCTGGAAGATCCAAAATGCGTAAGGATTTCCTCCTGCATCAAGAGTCAGGTCTCCTCCCAGGACTCTCAGGTTTTTCGCACTGTAGATACCGGGCTGTAATGTTTGTCCTGCCTGGTTGCCTGACAGGAATATCGGTTCCGGGTCATCTGCATTTAGAGCATTGGTGTAGGCGATTTTTAAAATCAATTTGTCCCTGATGAGTTTTTGAGGCAATCCTGGAATGGGATCCGGTCCGGTTGCAAAGATATCGCCGTCCACATCACCTTCTGTGATTCCGGTAATATAGTCTGTAACACCAGGATAAAGTCCAACATCACCGGTAATTGTTGTCTGACCCTCCAGATTGGAGATATAGGTTCCGGACAGTATTGCATATCCACTAATGGGTCCAATGTTGATGGGCAGTGGAATCTCATCAAATACCTGCTTCTCTGTGGTAAACTGCCAGGAGTAATCATTCTCCATAACGTTACCATTCAAATCAGCTATGCCCGCTGTAACAACTGCTTCATAAGTTGTTTCATAGTCAAGATCATGATCAGGTGTAAAGGTAAGCACCATATCATCATAGCTTACTGTACCAGCAACAGTTTGGCCATTACCTGCGTGTACGAGTATTATACTCTCTCCACCAACAGAATTTGGGTCAAGTGGTTCATTAAAGATTGCGGCAACGATGGTATTTACCAGCACATCCTCCTCTCCATCATCTGGTATTGTATTAACGACATAGGGTGCTGATATGTCATCAAGCGTACCTGTTGTGAAAGTCCACTGAAACTTCTCTTCAATTGTGAAATCATAGAGGTCATAAACTTCTGTAGTGATCTCAACAGTGATATCCGAAAGTTCCGGCAGGAATGCTGCAGGAGTAAATGTAGCAATCTTATTTGCATAACTGATGCTTCCCGCTATGGGTCCATTGGCATCACGCACAATAAAAGTACTTTCATTGATGCTTTCAGGCTTCATCTGCTTGTTAAAGGTTGCTGTGATGTTGCTGTTGAGGGGAACACGATCAGCCAAAGCTTGAGGAGTATGGGTTTCCACCTTAGGACACACATCCCTGAGTTCTCCCTCAAAGTCATCATCCATACAAGCACTCATAATCAAAAAAGGAACCAGAATAATCAAAGAAAGGATAAGCTTTCCTTTCATTCTATTTTTGGCTGGTGCCATTTGATGTTTTTTCTCTAATTTGTAAATATGTTTCATAATGACCAGTTTTATAAGGTACGTGATAGTTATAAACTGTGGTAGGCAATTAAATCAATAATTAGGGACCATTAGTTCTTGTAAATATATCAAAAAAATATTAAAATAAAAAATAAACCATCATTTTGTTGTAAAGAATATTTTTTATGACAAAGTTGAATAATCCGCCAAAAAAGGGGAGGCAAAATACCTCCCCTTCTTTTCTGGAAACGAATTACTCGAATTAATCAGTAACTTGAATTCTCTTGGTGTAAACACCTTTCTCAGTAGTAATCTGTACAAAATAGATACCCCTAACGAATCCATAAACATCAATTTCATGGTGTTCTGTCATCATTGTGGCATCATATACGATCTGTCCAAGCATATCAACCATACGTACACCTGTAATATTGATATTTGATTCAATAGTAAGCATGCTTCTTACCGGATTGGGGTAGAGCATCAATTGAATATCCATATCAGTAACAGGGGTATCATCAATTTGCAGTACTACGTTCACGAAAACACTTTGATCTGTGACGGTAACTTGTCCATCAGCTGTAAAGTAACCATCTTTTTCAATTGTGTAATCGTAAGTACCTGCTGTAATACCATCAAATGAGTAGTCTCCGGGTGCATTCTGAACACCGTCGAGTGTTGCAACAGCATTCTCCAGAGGCAACCCTTGGTTATCAACAACAGTAAATTGAACGCGGACAGTCCGGTCAGGAATTTCGAAATTGATTGTAACAATCTCCGACATTCCTGTTGTATATACAGATCTTACACCAGCAGTATATGTGCCAGTTGAAAGTTCGGTAAACACAAAGTCTGTTGCACCAATAGCCTCAGCCACCAATGTTCCATCAAGGAATACATCAAATCCTACGAATGACTTAGAGTAATTGTTGATAAGTATGTCGCCAGCCTCAAACGGA
>SLNX01000011.1 GCA_007132825.1 Bacteroidales bacterium
CCAGGACCTCACCACGGGCCACACCCAATGAGGTAACAACTTCTTTGCTTTTCCATTTAAGGGTTTTACTGATCTCATAAGCAAATATCTCACCAACACGTTCCATATTCCGTCTGAAACGCATGCTGTCGCGCTGTATCTCGAAATCGCGCATTTCAGCAATATACTGATTTAGTAGTGAAGAACTTTTCCCTAAAATTTGTATCATCCGGTGGTGTCTTTAAATTATCTTCATAAATTAAAAAACAAGCTTGTTTTTTATGGTCCAAAATTAAGCATTTACAGACTGCAAACAACTATCTGATAAAAAAACGCCTGCTACGCTCTTTTAGCGCAAGTGCTCCGCTTATCAGCGGCTTGATCATAAAGGGCATGCGATTCAGCCTGATTTGTAAAAATAAGCATTCTTTTGATCCAAAACTCTTATAAAAGCGCGCCAGGCCGGCATTGGTGGATCCTTCAAAGTCAAGCACCATCTCTTTCCCTGCGTTTGTGCGTATAAAATGATCAACCAAAAGGCTCATGGCTCCATTTTCCCTGGCCTCTGGCGTTGAGCCGGAAAAGAGCAATATTGCTTTTTTGTGACTTTTGAAGAATACGATACCTGCACAAAAATTGTTCGTTTCTGAATATGCAGCCAATATATCCACCATTTGCTTATGCATTCCTGAGTAAATCAAGTGCTTCAGCAATTTGTAATCCTTTTCCCTGAAAGGCACATGAATGCTTTTATCCTGTTTACGGAAAGCCTGGATGATCTCTTCCGGCCGGGCATGCGAGGTGACAAAGACACCTTTTTTCTCCGCCTTTCTGATATTCCTTTTAGTGTTTTCAGAATAATTCTTTTTGATCTTTTCATAAGGCAGGATCAGATCCAGTTCATGGGTAACACCCTTTCCTCCAATTGCCTGATGGCCTTGCGGCAAGCTGTTGTATATGTTCAGATTAAAGGCGGCATATTTAAAATGGGCAGGGATGGCATTGATAAACTGCTCTGTTCGCTGACTGGCCAGCCGATCGCGACTGAACACACCCATTTGTTGAATAAAAAAAGGCTGGTAAATATATCTAATGGAAAACTTTTTGCGATGGGGCAATGGCATCACAGCCTGATAGTCATCCATGACCAATGCATCCCAGGGGGAAGCACACATATCGAGATACCATGAATACGCATAGAACAGTCCGTTCACTGATTTCTCTATGCATTCATCCCATTTGGCAAAATCTATTTGATCATGAGTCAGATAGTAGATCATAATTTTTTTTGTGTTGTTTGGCAGCAGCCTGGTACATCTTCTCATACATTGCTTTCCAGCCTTTCCAAATTCCACGATCAGTCAGTGAGTCGTTGTGCCACAGGCTTACAAATGTACCACCTACCTTTACAACTTCATCCATAAGATTATTGACAATTGGCAGCGATTGTTCCGGATTCAGTCGCAGGTATTGTCTGAAAGTGCCGTCCATTAATGTAAAAGGGATGATGATAAGTGGCGTTCGCTTTTCCGATTGCAGATCATAAAACTTAAAAGGGCTGCATATTCCAGCCCTGAAACCGGGTTGACTGGCAAAACCCATGGTGAAGTCATGGGACAAGTTTTCTTCCAGTAGCTTCTGATACGTTGCTGGCATATGCAGCTTCAAATAATGTTGCCTGCTAAGCTTAACTTCCTGGTTCAATATATTGGAAAGTCGCTCTGCTTCAACACCCGGCAAGCTCTCATCGCTGCTTGAAGCAAAACTCGGATGAATACCGGTATAGGCATAATCTCCGATCTTTTTGATCAGTGAAATCAAGGACTTGGAATAATAAGGAATGTTTTTGTCGTAATGACCATAATCGCCAAGTAAAAAAAAGTAACAAGCCTTGATCCCACTTTTTTTATAAAGGTCGATCTGGTAATCGTAAGTATCAAAAGGATCTTTACGTTTTTTCATTACAACACTTATCCGTTCACCAATTGCCTTCAGATCTCTTTGCATCAGTGACCGGATGGCACCCAGCACACTTCTAATCAACCCACGTCCTTTGTAAGCATAGGCCACATCAATGTCATAGGTTGGCAGGAAAGTGAAAGCCTTTTCCGGGAAATGCAGTCCAGCAAAACTCTTGATTAACTCTTTTTTCAGTAGGAGGGCATAATGGTTTACAACAGGTTTTTGAAGAAAGTGATTCTTAAAAGCAAAGGACTCGGAAGCTTCAAACCGTCCGAAGGCATCTGTTTTATGTGGCAAATATTCTTCGTAACGGCTTACCATGAAAAACACAGCAGCGAACAAGTCAAAACCCATTCCCTGATCCTCATTAGCCGGAAATAGCAGGGGTAAATCCCCGCTCCATCTAATTTCAGGCAAAAAATAATGCACTCCCCTTTCCTGAAGAAAGCCACAGGCCGGTATAAACACCGATTTTGCACGAATAGCACTCCTTGAGTAATTGATTAAGGGCCCATTGTGGGCCAAAAAATCCTTCTGGCTGTCGGTCAGCTTCCATTCTGCCCCCAGCAGGGTGCCAAATAACAGATCGCACACATAATCGATCCTGTTGGAAGGTTTCGGGCAATACACCAATATCATTGATCCGGGCATTGGTAAGAAAATGTAAAGGTAATGGTATTTTTCTTTAAACGAAAACCGGTATTTTACATTGCTATATTCACCTGTTTCACATCAGGCCATTGTCTGCAAAGCTGAAGTACCTGTCACTTGTAATGATCAGATGGTCTAGAACGGGCATATCCAGTGCAATACCGGATTCTTTACATTTTTTTGTAACTCTTACATCACTTTTGCTTGGCTGGATCTGGCCACTTGGATGATTGTGGCATAGTATGATCGCAGCGGCATTGTTTTCAAGTGCCAGCCTGAATATTTTTTTGGGGTCTGCTACGGTGCCACCCACGCTACCTTCACTAACGGATATTGTTTTATGGATTCTGTTATTTCGTGTAAGGGTAATGATCCAAAACTCTTCATGCGGAAGGTCACCGATCAGTGGTTGCATCACCTCAAATGCATCCTTGCTGCTTACAATCACATTTCTCTTTATCGCTTCTGCCAGGCGCCTGCGTCGTCCCAGCTCCATAACGGCATTGATTTTTATAGCCTTGGCCTCGCCGATCCCCCTGAACTTTATCAAGTCATGAATTCGAAGTCTGCCAAGTTCAGAGAGGTTATTGGATGCTTTATGAAGGATAAGCCGCGATAATTCCACAGCTGTAAGGTCTTTTGTGCCAGATCCGATGATGATGGCAAGCAATTCGGCATCTGACAATGCTTTGCTGCTTTTGGCAAGCATTTTCTCCCTGGGCCTGTCGTCTTCCGCCCAGCTTTTAATCCCTTTATGGAAAGATTGGGGATATGAAGCACTCATTGATTTTTGTTTGAAATTTCACGCAATTTAAAACATTTTTTTGCATTTTCAAACAAAAAAAAGACCTCTTTTTGCAAAAGGTCTTTTTCGCAGCCCGTAGGGGAATCGAACCCCTGTTACCAGGATGAAAACCTGGCGTCCTAACCCCTAGACGAACGGGCCTTAAATGTATGTATTACTAAAGTTTATTAACGTGCTTTGTCATCTTTGATTTCAGGTTGGCCGCCTTATTCTTATGAATCACATTTCTTTTTGCCAGCCGGTCGATCAAAGAGATGACACGGGGGAGGCTCTTTTCTGCTTCCTCTTTGCTTTGTGTCTTTCTTAACTGTTTGATCGCAGTACGCGTTGATTTGGCATAATAGCGGTTCCTAAGTCTTTTTGCATTATTGGAACGAATCCTTTTCTTTGCCGATTTGTGGTTTGCCATGATCGCTTAAAGTAAAATTTAGTAACTTTCAATGTTTTTGCAGCCCGTAGGGGAATCGAACCCCTGTTACCAGGATGAAAACCTGGCGTCCTAACCCCTAGACGAACGGGCCATTGTGTTTCAGAAATTCGAAAAACGAGTGCAAAGATAAAACTATTTTGTAAAACCGCAAATTCTATCTTCAAAAATAATTGTATTGATGACCGGGAAAAATATTTAAATAATCCTAAAAAATGCAACCGGTTTAAGTATTTTTTCCCCTGCAAATGTTATTGTACAATAGTTTTTATATATTTGTACTTATTTTTATCTGATGAAATTTACTAATCCAAAAAGTACCAATAATTAACCAATACAAAAAACTTACGTATGAAAAACATTAACTTTAAACTGTTAGCCATTGTGCTAATTTCAGCCGGGTTATTTGCCAGCTGCGGCTTAAACAGAATGGTGAATAACTATGATGAGGGGATCAGGTATACCCCGGAGACAAACCCTTTGGAAAACCATGGCGGTCAGGTGGCAGCTAACGTTCAGGGCGCAGTCGATGAGGGTTATTTCCATCGCAAAGCAGTTGTTGAGATCACACCGGTTTTGAAATACGAAGGAAACGAAAAAGAGCTCAGTACGATTGTTTTGCGGGGCAGCAACACAACCACTGCAGGCAATATGATCAGCCGTGATCAGCGGGGTTCTTTCAGTTTGAACAATGTAATCTCCTTTGAGCCGGAAATGCTCGCCTCTGAGCTTTACATTCGCGCAAAACTTTATCGCGAAGGGCGTGAAGAGAGGGCAACCATCCTTCCGGAAAGAAAAGTTGCTGACGGCATCATCAACACGTCACAGTTTACCAAGAACGACTATCTCGTTTCGATTGCACCACATGGCTATGAAAAAGAAGTTATTATCTCAAAAACAGCCAACGTTTATTTTGCCTACATGCGCCATAACCTTAATTGGAGGCTGGATCTTAACCGAAGCGATGAAGCACGTGCCAGGATAAGCGAACTCACCGAGTTTATTGAAAGAGGCTGGGAGCTTAAAGCTGTCGATGTAAACGCCTGGGCATCACCGGAGGGTGAAGTTGCCTTTAACCTGGAGCTTTCTGAAAATCGCGCAGAAACTGGTGAAAGATACATCAAGAACCTTTTCAATCAGAAGGATGTTGAAATGCCTGAGCTCAGGGTTTCAGCCAAGGGTGAAGACTTTGACGGCTTCATGACAAAGCTGAATGCCTCAGACCTTCCAGACAAGCAAGCCATTGCCAACGTGATCAATTCGCAGATCGCACCGGCAGAAAGGGAAAGAAGGATCAAAGACATGACACTGATCTATGCCGAAATTGAAAAGATCCTTGAACCCCTCCGTCGTGCAGAAATTACGGTGCATGCTTTTGAGCCCAAAAAAACTGATGAAGAAATAGCAAATCTGGCTGTCAACAATCCTGCAGAGCTTGACCAGGATGAATTGCTTTTTGCCGGCACTTTAACTGATGACAAACAAACACAGCTGGCCATTTATCGCGCGGCAACAGAACTTTTCCCGAACAGTTATGAAGGCTTCAACAATGCCGCTGCAGTGCTTCTGGAAATGAATGAAGTGGAACAAGCCGCATCTTATCTCGAAAGAGCAAATCAGCTTGCTCCGGGCAACGGTCATGTACAGAACAACCTTGGTGTTGTAGCTGCATGGCAGTATGATGACGAGAGCGCGAAATCATTGTTCCAGTCTGCAAGGGCTCAAGGGATCGACGTAAATTACAATATGGGTGTGTTGCAGATCAGAAGTGGCGAGTACACTGAGGCCCTCCGGTCATTCTCCGGCGTTACCTGCCGTTACAATCTGGCACTTGCCCAGCTCATGTCAGGAAACCAGAGTGCTGCGATCAACACCCTGAACTGCGCCCCCGAATGTGGGCAGGTTGCTTACCTGAAAGCGGTAATTGCAGCCAGAAACAACGATGTAACCGCATTGTACAACAATCTGAGAAATGCCATAGGATTCAATGCCAACCTGAAAAATATGGCAGCAAAAGATCGTGAGTTCATTCAGTTCTTTGGACAAAGTGAATTCCAGGATATAGTTAGATAAATCTAACGCTCCGAACAATAAAAAAGCCCGCTGCTTTGCAGTGGGCTTTTTTGTCAGGGTAACAAATTAACGCTGGTCATTCCTCGCGAATAATCCTTGTCGATCGTTTCCAGAACCATCCGCAGATGTTCAGGATACGCAACAAAGTCGATGGCGTTCACATCCAGAACCAGAATACGAAGATCCGGTTGTTGTTTCAGGTAATTGAAATAGCTTTCCTGGATCCTTTCCAGGTAATCGTCGGGGATACGTTGCTCATACTCCCTGCCGCGATTCCTGATGTTCTGTTGCAACCTGTTGGTCTTTACATATAAATGAACAAGAAGGTCGGGTCGCGGAAGATTGGCGTTCATGATGTTGAACAATGTCCTGAAAAGCTGATATTCATCATCCTTTAAGGTCTTTCGCGCAAATATGAGTGATTTGTTTAAAAAGTAATCTGATATGGTAAAATCAGAAAAAAGATCCTGCCGGGCAAGTTCTGTTTTGAGCTGCTGATACCTGTCGGCCAGAAAGGAAAGTTCAAGAGGGAACGCATACTTATCCTGATCCTCATAAAACTTTGCCAGAAAAGGGTTCTCCTCAAACTGCTCAAGAATCAACTTGCCATTAAACTGATTGGCAATTCTTGTTGCAAGCGATGTTTTTCCGGCTCCGATGTTTCCTTCGATGGCAATGTAATTGTAGCGCATAGTTTGTTATTATATGGGTGAAACACCCGGCTGATTTTCTGTTTTTGCTTTTTTTACCATTAATTGGTCAGGCGTATCTTGCAGCAATTGTGCCATGGTCTTGCCCATTACCGGATGGACAAGGTCAGGGACCAGTTCGCACAATGGAATCAAAGCAAATCTTCTTAAGTGCAAACGCGGATGCGGTATAGTAATCCCCGAATCAGACAGAACAAGGTTATCTATGAACAAGATGTCGATATCAATTGTACGATTTGTAATCGTACCAGATTGTCTTTTCCTGCCAAGCCCCGATTCAATGTCAAGCAATACCGCCAAAAGTTCGTGAGGCTCTTGACTTACACCCAAAATAAGCAATTGGTTATAAAAAGTGCCGTGAACCCCATCCCCCCAGGCAGCGCTCTGGTATAATGACCCTTCGGCCATTACCGAAATGCCGGCATCCTGGATCAAACCAACAGCCCTCCTGAACATCGCAGGAACATCGCCCTCATTACCTCCCAAAAGAACATACGCCTTGTGCATACCGCCAGATATGAATTTTCAAACAAATATACAGGACAATTTCAATATATATTCGTATTTTAGCTTTCTTTTTATCATCAATTAAATTAAAAACCATGAAGCAGTTTTTCAAATTTATGTTTGCATCCATGTTGGGGTTTTTCCTCACATTGGTGCTTGTTTTTTTTCTGACCGTTGCCATGATTGCCACATTTGCCAGCATGGCAAGTCGTGACACGGTTGCCATTGACAAGAATTCCGTTTTACATCTCGGGCTCACTACGGAGATTGTAGACAGAGGAGGACGTAATCCCTTTGATTCTTTTGATTTCATGTCGTTTTCGTTAAGTAAGTCAATCGGATTGAATGAGCTTCTTGATCAGATTGGCAGAGCGAAAGAGGATGAAAATATCAAAGGGATTTTTCTGGATGTCAGTGCCATTCCGGCAGGCTGGAGCACCCTGCACGAAGTTCGCCAGGCCCTGGATGATTTTCGGGAGTCTGGAAAGTTCGTGATAAGCTATGGTGAGTTTTACATGCAAAGCGCCTACTACCTGGCCAGTGTGGCCGATGAGATGTACCTGCATCCGGAAGGGGTCATTGATTTCAGGGGGATCAATGCAGAGCTGTTTTTCATAAAAAACATGCTCGACAAGCTTGGGATTGAACCGCAGGTGATCAGACACGGTGACTTCAAAAGTGCACTCGAGCCCCTGTTCCTCGAAGAAATGAGTCCGGAAAACCGCGAACAGACCCTGGCTTATGTCAGCGCCATCTGGAATAACATTATTGGAAACATTGCCACTTCGCGCGGTTTAACCATCAATCACCTCACTGAGGTTGCCGATGGGTTAAAAACCCGTAATGCCCAGATGGCCATTGACTATGAGATGATTGACGGCATTGCCCACAGGGATGAGATAAAAGCCATCCTTCGTGAGCGGCTGGGAATTGACGAAGATGATGACATTAGCTTTGTTTCACCAGAAAGATATGCCAAGGCCCCTCGTCCGAAAAGCATGCCGGTTCCAAGAACGCGAGACAGAATTGCCGTTGTATATGCAGCAGGAAATATCATTTCCGGTGAAGG
>SLNX01000178.1 GCA_007132825.1 Bacteroidales bacterium
AAGAAAATTTAGCCTTAATAAGCCTTGCCGGGTTCGGATTCAAGCTAAATGTGGTGCGCGATATCGTATTGGATGCCTCCTGGGGGTTCCGTTTCAGCAACCACGACTACCTGGATCAGGTCAGTCTCAAGGGCAACCCGAAAGACAACGATTATTACTCTATCATAAGTCTGACCATAACTTACAAGTTCCTCGACAGGAGCCGTCCGCCATGCCCGATGCATCATTTTTAGCATTAAAAATTCTTAAACACCTTATATTTCTTTCATATGTCGAAACAATTTCGGAAATTTGTGCCACTTTTAGATTGGGTTTAATTTATTGACGGAGAATGGATTTAAAGCAGCATATCAATGAAGAAAAGCTACCGAATCATGTGGCCCTGATAATGGATGGGAACGGCAGATGGGCAAAACAACGCGGAAAGGAGAGAATTTTCGGACATGAGAATGGTATTGAAGCAGTTCGTGATACGGTAAAAGCTGCTGCAGAAATTGGAGTTTCTTACCTGACATTTTTTGCGTTCAGCACCGAAAACTGGTGCAGGCCCCATCTGGAGGTGGAAACCCTGATGGACTTGCTTATTCATGCCATAGGAAATGAAACCCCGGAACTTCATAAGAATGGGGTACGCTTGCAAGCCATTGGTGACCTGGATTCTTTACCGGAACTTTGTCGCGAAAAGCTTAGTGAAGCAATGAAGCTTACGGAAAAGAACACAAAGCTTGTTGTTACTGTTGCACTGAGTTATAGTGCTCGCTGGGAGATCGTGAATGCAACCCGGAAAATTGCCGAAAAGATAGCCAATAAGACATTAAATCCAGACCAGGTCGATGAGGAGCTGGTTCACGCTCACATGGAAACGGCTGCATTGCCCGATCCGGATCTGCTCATCCGCACAAGCGGGGAGCTTCGCATTAGCAATTTTCTGCTTTGGCAGATCGCGTACACGGAGTTGTATTTCACCCCCGTTTACTGGCCCGATTTCAGGCGCGGGCATTTTTACCAGGCAATTATTGATTACCAGCGTCGAGAACGACGGTTTGGCAAATTGAATAAACAGATTATAGTATCTAAAAATCTTTGAAATAACGTCTCTGCAAATGTTTAAATATTCTCTTTTTTTGTTTTTTCTGATTGCAGTGCCTTTTCATTCATTTGCACAGCAAGTGCTAACCGGCGAGCAAATCGTAATTGACTACAACAACCCCGGAGAATATGAGATTGGAGGCATCGCTGTAACAGGCAATGAATCTGTTGAAGATCACATTGTGATTATGATCAGCAGATTGGCTGTTGGCCGCATTATTCAGATCCCAGGTGAAGACATATCAAATGCGATAAACAATTTATGGCGTCAGGATATGTTCAGGGATGTAAGCATTGGAATCACCTCTATACAGGATGATGTGGTGTTTCTGGAAATTGCCCTGAAGGAAAGACCCAGGTTAACCAGTTACCTGTTTGAAGGCACCAGACGATCAGATGCAGACAACCTGACCGAAAAACTTAATCTCACCAGAGGAGATGTGATCACCGAAGCGTTGCTTTACAGGGCTGAAAGCACCATCAAGAATTATTACATTGAGAAGGGCTTTCTAAGACCTCAGGTCGAAATCAGACAGATGGAAGACACAACGAGAGTCAATTCCATGAAGATTGAGTTTCACATTGACAGGGGAAACAGAACCCGAATCAGGGAGGTCAACATTTATGGCAATGAAGTTTTGACTGACAGGCAGATAAAGCGAATTATGAAAAACACCCGTGAAAGAAGCCTTCGCTTTATCTTTTCTTCATCACGGCTTGTTGAAGATGATTTTGAAGAAGACAAAAGGTTGCTGATTGAAAGATATAACGAACTGGGGAAAAGGGATGCAAAAATCCTGAGGGATTCGGTTTATTTTGTTGATGAAGACAGGATCGAAATCGACCTGCACATTTACGAAGGACCTACTTACTATTTCAGAAACATTAACTGGGTTGGAAACACGGTATATCCTGACGAAACCCTTAACGAGGTGCTCGGTATCAGAAGTGGAGACATATTTAACCAGAACAAACTGGAAATGAACCTCTTCATGAACATGGAAGAGGGGGATGTAAGCTCACTATACATGGATATTGGTTACCTGTTTTTTAACCTTGAGCCCGTGGAGGTTGCGGTCGAGAATGACTCAATCGATCTTGAAATTAGAATCTGGGAAGGGGAACAGGCTAGAATTAACAGGGTAACAGTTAGTGGCAACACCCGTACCAACGACCACGTTATCATGCGTGAGATACGCACCAGGCCCGGGCAGCTTTTTAGCAGATCTGCCATAATCAGAAGCCAGCGGGAGATCATTCAACTCGGATTTTTTGATCAGGAAAAGATTGATGTCAACCCGATACCCAATCCGGCCGACAATACGGTTGACCTTGAGTATATTGTAGAAGAAACCTCCTCTGACCAGATCGAACTTTCGGGCGGATGGGGTGCCAATCGAATCATTGGTACGGTTGGTATCTCATTTAACAACTTCTCCACACGCAATCTTTTTAACAGGGAAGCCTGGAGGCCCCTGCCCACTGGAGACGGACAACGGCTTTCACTTCGGGCACAAACATACGGACGCGGATATATATCGTATAGTGCTTCATTTACTGAGCCATGGCTGGGGGGCAGAAGACCAAACTCACTGAGTGTCTCCTTTTATCAAACAACACACCGCAATCAATACGCTACAGATAGTCCAAACTATGGATATTATTCAATTATCGGTACCTCTGTTGGTCTAGCCAAACGCCTGACAGTCCCTGACGACTATTTCTTCCTTCAACAGTTTATTAACTACCAGCATTACGATATACTCAACAGTCCGATCCGGTTTATATTTGACAATGGAACGTCAAACAATTTAAGCTACAATGTTGTTTTCGGAAGAAACTCCAAAGATGCTGCACTGTTTCCCAGAAGCGGATCGGAAGTGTCATTGTCACTGCAGCTTACACCACCCTATTCCCTTATAACCGGCGAAGATTTCTCCGATGCCACAGATCAGGAAAAATATCAATGGCTTGAATACCACAAATGGAGATTCAGGGGTAACTGGTACACTCCTATAGTTGGGGATTTGATCCTGACAGCAAGGGTGCGCTTTGGGTTTCTTGGGTTCTACAATTCCGAAATTGGTTACCCCCCATTCGAACGTTTCTACCTTGGAGGAGACGGCCTCTCAGGCTGGGAGATCGATGGTCGTGAGATCATTGCCTTGCGCGGATACACAAACTACTCCCTCACCCCTACTGATGCACGCGGTGAATTTATCGGGGCAAACTCCTTCAGCAAGTATACCGTCGAACTTCGCTACCCCATCTCACTTAACCCCATGGCAACCATCTATGCCCTCACTTTTGTTGAAGGGGGTAACGCCTGGGCAAACATTAACTCATTTAACCCATTTGACTTTAAACGTTCAGCCGGCATTGGGCTGCGCATTTTTCTGCCCATGTTTGGCCTAATGGGAATCGATTATGGATACGGCTTTGATGATATCCCCGGTCGCCCGGGTTCTGGCGGTGGCCAGTTTCACTTTTCCATCGGACAAACAATTGATTAACATTTATAGCAATCAGGAGGAATTAACATGAAAAAACAACTTTTTCTTTTTATACTCGCAGCCACTTTTGCATTGAGTGCATTTGGCCAAAGGTTTGCATACATTGACACAGAATACATCCTTGACAACATACCTGAATATCAGGCCGCCGAAAGGGAGATAGAAGAACTTTCCATCGAGTGGCAAAGGGATATTGAAAACAAATTTGCACAGGTGGAACGTATGTACCGGGAATACCAGGCTGAAGCACCATTACTGCCAGAGGACATGAGACGTCAGCGTGAAGAGGAGATCATCAGACTCGAACGTCAAGCCAAGGAGCTACAAATGGGCAAATTCGGGCGAGAAGGAGAGCTGTTTGCAAAAAGGCAGGAATTAATCCAACCCATTCAGGACAGGATTTATGAGGCAGTGGAACAAATTGCAAACAGAGGGAATTATGCAGTCATTTTTGACAAGGCAGGAGGTGCTGCCATGATCTTCAGCGATGTACGCTACGACCTCAGCGACGATGTGCTGCAGCGTCTGGGATACCGCAACTAACTTTACTTTACTTTCCGAGCAAACGCTTGATCTCGTTCAGCTTCATCAAAGCTTCAACAGGGGTTAGTGTATCAATGTCGGTGTTAAGGATGTCCTCCTTGATCTGTTGAAGCAAGGGGTCATCAAGCTGGAAAAAGGAGAGCTGAAAATCGTTTTCTTTCTTTTTATCCTTTGCTGTGCGTTCTTTACCAACCAGTTCATCATGGCTGTGTGTCTTCTCAAGCTGAACCAGCAGATCATTGGCGCGGTCAATCACAGATGCCGGCATACCTGCCATCCGGGCAACATGGATACCAAATGAGTGTGCACTCCCACCGGGGACCAACTTTCGCAAAAAGATCACATTGTTGCGTATCTCTTTTACGGAAACATTGAAGTTTTTGATCCGTGAAAACGATTCCGCCATCTCGTTCAGCTCATGGTAATGGGTGGCGAAAAGGGTTTTTGCCCTGAACAGCGGGTGCTGATGTAAAAATTCAGCAATCGCCCAGGCGATGCTGATACCGTCATAAGTACTCGTCCCACGGCCAATCTCGTCAAGCAAAATCAGGCTTCGGTCCGAAATGTTATTCAGGATGCTTGCCGTTTCATTCATCTCCACCATAAAGGTAGATTCTCCGGATGAGATATTGTCTGATGCACCTACGCGGGTAAAAATCTTGTCAACAATGCCAATGCGCGCACTATCGGCGGGCACAAAACTTCCCATCTGCGCAAGTAAAACAATAAGGCCGCATTGCCGAAGCAAAGCAGACTTCCCGGACATGTTCGGTCCGGTGATGATCATAATCTGCTGGTGTTCATTGTCGAGCCAAACATCGTTAGCCACATATTCTTCACCCGGGGGGAGTTGCTGCTCAATTACCGGATGACGCCCCCCTTTGATGTCCAAAATAAAAGAATCATTGATCTCCGGCCTTACGTAACGATACTGCTTGGCAATACTGGCAAAACAAAGCAAACAGTCGATCCGTGCCAGTACATTGGCATTCACCTGGATGGGTTCAACATATTCTGAAACTGCATATACCAATTGCCGAAACAACTCCTCCTCTAGCCGCAAAATCTTTTCTTCAGCACTGAGGATCTTTTCCTCATATTCCTTTAATTCAGGTGTAATGTAACGCTCGGCATTGGTAAGTGTTTGTTTTCTTTGCCAATCGTCCGGAACTTTATCTTTATGGGTGTTGGTTACTTCAAGGTAATATCCAAAAACTTGATTGTAAGATATTTTTATTGATGGGATGCCGGTACGTTGCACCTCCCTGTCACGAAGTTTTGCCAGGTAGTCTTTTCCGGAGAAAGCAATGTTTCGTAATTCATCCAGTTCCTCCGATACACCGTCGGCAATCACATTTCCTTTTGAAATCAAAGTGGAAGGTTCCTCCTTTATCTCTCTTGCAATACGATCACCTATATACTTACATGGGTTGAGCTGGTCGGCAGATTTTTGCAGGGAGGCGGAGTCACTTTCCTTGCATAAATCCCTTATTGGCACAAGGGCCGACAAAGCCTTCTCGATCTGCAGCAACTCCCGGGGGTTAATTTTTCCAACGGCAACTTTGGAGATCAATCGCTCAAGGTCTCCAATCTGACGCAAATGGGCGGATACAGTTTCAGATTCTGCTTCATGTTCGATAAACCATGATACCACATCGTGGCGTTCGTTTATCAGTTGTTTGTCTTTCAGGGGAAGGATGATCCAACGTTTCAGCAACCTGCTGCCCATGGGGGAAATGGTGTGATCAAGTACCTCTTTAAGGGTTGTTGCACCTTCATTTACCGAATCGAGGATTTCAAGATTTCTGATCGTAAATTTGTCGAGCCAGACATAATGCCGCTCATCAATTCGGGAAATTTTGTTGATATGGCTCAGCCGGTCATGGCGTGTTTCGTGAAGGTATTGCATCACAGCACCGGCAGCGATGATCCCTTCATTGAGTAACTCAACCCCAAAGCCTTTGAGCGAAACCGTATTGAACTGCTTTAACAGGATATCATCGGCAAAGTCCCTTGTATATACCCAGTCATCAAGAAAACTAATGTGGTACTTCCCGGGGAAGTCATGTTGTACCTGCTTTAAGAGTTTTTTTTGCACCACAACCTCACTCGGGCGAAAACTTTGAAGCAACTTATCGATATATTCGCTCGTTCCCTGGTCTGTCAGGAACTCTCCGGTAGAAACATCCAGAAGTGCAATGCCTGAAATGTTTTCACCAAAATGGAGGGCTGCCAAAAAATTATTTTCCTTATGATCAAGCACTTTATCGCTGAACGCGATACCCGGTGTAACCAGTTCTGTCACCCCCCTCTTCACAATCTTCTTTGCTTGTTTTGGATCTTCCAATTGGTCGCAGATGGCCACACGATGTCCGGCCCTGACAAGTTTTGGCAAATAGGTATCAAGTGCATGATGAGGAAAGCCGGCCAATTCAACATATGAGGCAGCACCATTTGCACGGCGGGTAAGCACAATCCCTAGAATCTCTGCGGTTTTTATGGCGTCCTCTCCGAAAGTTTCATAGAAATCACCTACACGAAACAGTAACAGTGCATCAGGATGCTTGGCCTTGATGCCGTAATACTGCCTCATCAGAGGTGTCTCAACGTTCTTGGATGAAGCTTTTGCCATAATTTTTGTTTATCAAAACAAATTTACGAAAATCACAAGGAAGATTCATAAATTTCTTTCCCATGATCACTTCAAAAAAAGGTTCAAATTTGTTAAGCATTAAAAAAAGACCAGAATTTTTCCCGATAAGAATGTCTTAATCTATGTTAAAGCCCTTATTCTTTTTTGTCAGTCTTATGCTTTTGCTTACCTTTGTTTTCAATTATTTCTAATTGAGCTAGTTACATTTTTTTAACCAAAAACCCCATTATGTATTTTTCAAAAAAGAGTTATTTTTCAACATTGTTAATTGCCGCTTTCATTCTTATGGCAGCTCCATTAAAAGGAAACCCCGGAGGATTCAGTGACGACGAACTTAAGTATTTTGCAAATGCCGTTGTGCAGGTGATTTCCATCCAGCAGCAGGGACAAATGCAGATGGTTGAGCAAATTGAAGCGCATGAAATGTCCGTGCAACGTTTCAACGAGCTCTACATGCAATCCCAGCAAATGCCAATCGATGACCTTGATTTTGAGGGAGATGAAAAGGAATCATTCCAGGAAATAGTTGATGAGATTGAAAACATTCAGATGCAATTGGAGTCAGTTCTGGTAAGCACCATTGAGGAAGAGGGATTATCATTGGAGAAATATGAAGAAATTATGGCAGAATATCAGCAAAACCCGGAATTGCAGCAAAAGATACAGCAGTTGATGGAATAGGTTTTTATAATTTTTAAAAAAAAGAGGCTTTCAGAACGAAGCCTCTTTTTTTTAGCTGCTAAATCAGGAAAAGCGGTTTGTCAATAAACGACTCATAAACCGGACGAAGCCTCTTGGTATTGTAATGCTTTTCAACATCAATCAGCTTGTTCATGCTGGTTACAATATCTACGGGCATGTTGTCATAACGGCCATTCTTCAAAATCACCAATCGTCCGTGAATCCCTTTCAGCACGAGATCGAGGGCGAGGTTTCCGTAGGCCATGGGCACAATACTGTCGATTGCATCGGGATCTCCTGACCTTACAAGATAACCAAGATATTGATTGATGGTTTCTACACGCTTCCCATTGTTGAATTTTGGGCTCAGCTCCTTGATTTTTGCTGATACAGCATCTCCGATTCCACCAAGCTTGGCATGTCCGTACATATCCTTCTCCGAGCTTTGGAACATCATGTCAACCCCTTCAAAGGAGGCCCCCTCCGATACAATTACAACTGAATAGTTGCTCGGATTTTTACGTCTGTCTTGAATCAGCAATTCAGTCAGGTGCTCAATTTTGAATTTATATTCCGGAATCACGCAACGGTTGGCAGCACCGGCCATCGTGGGCAATAGCGACGTAAAACCAGCATATCTTCCGAAAAC
>SLNX01000013.1 GCA_007132825.1 Bacteroidales bacterium
GCATAAAATACGATATGGAGCATCAGGTCTCCCAATTCTCCACGGATATCGTCGAGGTTATGATCAAGGATGGCATCAGCCAGTTCGTAAGTTTCCTCTATGGTGAGATGGCGCAAGCTTTCCAGTGTTTGTTTTTTGTCCCAGGGACACTGAGCCCTCAGGTCATCCATAATATCCAGCAGCTTCCTGAATGCCTCTAGTCGTTCGTCCATATATTTTTTTTGCCAAAGATAATAACAAAGCCCGATCAAAAAAATAATTGCTCATCCAATTGCCTGGGATTTCTTTGATTGAAAACACTGCGCATTGTTATCTTACACCCGGAGGTTTGGCATCCAGGGTGTGGAAGTTCATAAAGCTGGTGCGTCCGGCGCGGATTTCGGTTTGAAGCTTTATTGTCCGGGCAACATTGTTATTGGGCAAGATCAATTCGAGTGAGAGGTCGGCAGTGCCTTCGGGCAATGTCATTCGTGTATAATATATGCTGTGTGGCAGTGTTTGCCAGTTACGGGTGTCGGCCTGTTCGGCAATGGCACCAAGTATGCCAAAAATACTTCCTATGGCTTGATTTTCTTTGCGGATTCGTTGTTCGGCCACCTGTCTGATGGCCAACCTGAGCAATGCGGTGCCCATTTCGCGAAGCATTCTGTCTTCCAAAGATTTCAGAGCAATCTCGTTAATGCTTTGTGCTTTATATAGCGGACCACTCAAATTGCCGGCTTTTAGCCGTGCCGAAGTATAGACTGGTCGGCGTTCCACATATTTCGGAAATGCCATCCGCACCACACGCAGGTCACCCAGGTCGCCGGAGCTTTCTTTTGAAACTGGCACCGCAAAAGAGAGGCCGGCTTCTTCGTTCTGGAAGTGTACAATGCCCGCACTACCTCTGACAATGGTGAACATAAGGTTTTGCTCCTGCTTAACAGGGCCCAGACCGTTTTGCCAAAAGAAAACAAGCTCACCTCTGTCTTCAGCGGCCTCTGCATCCAAAGTCATGTTGAATCGCTCCTCGAAGATGGCAACCTGGTCACGAAATCCGGTGCGGTGGGCTGCCCTTAGCAAGTCTCGTTTCAGTTGCTCCGGAGCTGTGATCCCGAATAATCGTGTATAGTCATCTTCATAGATCTCAAGCGCATTGCGGTAGGCTATGAAGGCGTTATTGTAATCGCCGCTGGCATCATAAATAATTCCCATCAGGTTATGAATGAAGGCATCACGCCTGTACCTGTTGTTTGAACTATATCTGTCTTCAAGAGCTGCAAGACCGATATTGAGCCTCCGGCATTCTACAAGGGCAGCCTCCATGTCGCCCAAATGAATAAAGTTCATCGCCTTGTAATAGTGGATCATCAGCAGCTCAAAGTGCTCCCCTCTGTACTCTGTAACTTTGGGGTTTGTGAGCAAAGCGAGCGCCTCATCAATGAGGTCTGCGCGAAAGTCCTGTCCTAGGATATATGCCTCCTCGAAGATTTGGTTACTTCTGTAGTAGTTGTCGAGCATATGCTCTACAACGCCCTGATTCATCAGGTGCAGCAGTCTGGTGCGTCGCCGCTCGGCTCGCCGGTCATTCTCAAGCACCCTGGCGGCTTCCTCGATATTGCCTGACCTGAAATGGTTGTGAAACTCCTGATGCAGCTGGTAGTAAGATTGACAACCCGGCACTGTGAACATGGCAACGAGCACCATCAGCAATAACAAATTTTTATGCCGCCGATGCACATAGGCTAAAATGTGCCGGTTCATATTTCCAGGAGAAAGCATCATGGGGAGCGGTGTCAGTTTCTGACGGTTTTCCTGATCTGTTTTTCACCGATCCATACCTTTTCGTTCGTTGTCATGTGAGACAGGTCAAGGTTTACCTGGTAAAAAATTACCTTATCACGGCGATATTGATCTACAATGGAGTTCATTGTGCCGGTCAAAATAAAATCGGCCCCCGTTTCCTGGTACCACTGTGCGATGGTCTCTGAACTGGCAAATGCGTGCTGATCCGCTCTTTCTTCGCGGATCTGCTCTCTGAACTCCGCACCTTGCACCAGACGTACCATGCCACTGTTTACAAACTCCCTTTCCATATTGCGGATAAAAGTTTCAGCATCAATGTGCTCATGGCTACGGTTGCGTACAATACCAACGATGATGACGGGTGCCCTGCCATTTGCTTGCTCAAAGCGATCTAACCAGGGCCTGGTAAGCGCGTCATTGATCATCTCTTCAGCAACAAGACGTGAGTCTGTATCATTCCAGCGACCACTCAGGTCTATGGCGCGATCTGTATCAACACGCGTGACACGACGCTGGCATCCGGCTGACAGCAGCAGCGCTGCCGCAAAAACGAAAAGCAAGGTTTTCTTCATGATAAAAAAAATTGAATGGTTTACAATCGTTAAAACAGGTCAAAATCTAATTGCAAGATAACAAATATTATGCCCAGTTGTTGACATGAAGACCTTTTTTATCTTTTCCAAAAATACAATGCGTACGTTTTCATACATTGAGTGCACGTATACGAACACTTTTCTGCAAAAACCCAGATCAATTACAATCTAGTTGTTTGATTTAGTGTGCATTGTTAAACATGGCACAATATTCGTTTCCGTTATGCAAAGAAACCATTAAACAGTTTTGTGATGGACAGGATTATTAAAAAGAAGAAATGGACGGTTAAAAAGATAATAAGTATAGCTGGTGTGCTGGCTTTTGGCGTATTCATAGCATATTTATTTTTCTTTCGCGACACCAGCAGCAGGTTGTATGTCGACAGGGACAAAATGACTGTTGCTACGGTTGAGCAGGGTCGTTTCCAGGAGTTCATTCCGGTTGACGGTGTGGTACAACCCATTGTTACTATATTTGTGGATGCAGTTTTCGGCGGACGTGTGGAGGAGATCTTTGTCAGGGATGGCGCTCACGTTGAGGAGGGTGACAAAATCCTCCGTCTGGCAAACGCACAGCTGGAACTCAATTACATGCAGCAGGAAAACACGGCCCTTGAGGTTCTTGACAGGTATCAGAACACCCGGCTGGGCCTTGAGCGCAATATGTTTACCCTGGAAAGGCAGCTTGCTGACCTTGAGTATCGTCTCGATATTGCCCATAAAGATTATTTGCGTAAGAAGCATTTTTATGAGGAGGGAGTGATCTCTGACGAAGAGTATGAAAATGCAGAAAGGGAATACCGATTTGCAAAACGAAACTTTGACATTGGTTTACGCACCATGCGTCATGATTCGCTTTATGTTTCCACGCAGATGCAACAGATCAATCAGTATATCAGCCGTGTGGAGGAAAACATCGACATGCTGCATGAAACCCTTGGTCAGTTGATCATCCGTTCGCCCATCAGCGGCCGCTTGTCCTCCTTTAACGCAGAGCGGGGTGAAACGAAAGCTGCCGGAGAAAACCTGGGCCAGATCGATGTGCTTGACGGCTTCAAGCTTCGGGCACGCATTGATGAAAGGTATGTAAACCGCACCTACATTGGCCAGCCAGCCTCCTTTGAGTATGGCGGAGAAACATATCATCTGGAAATTAGCAAAATATACAGCAATATCACTGGAGGTGCTTTTGAGGTTGACATGGAGTTTAATGGAAATGAACCGGAGGGGATCCGTCGCGGGCAAACTTTACAGCTTCGTTTGCAGTTCAGCGGAGTAGCCGATGCCCTGATCATACCACGCGGAGGTTTTTATCAGGCCACCGGAGGAAACTGGATCTACGTTCTTGATCCTTCCGGCTCACAAGCGACCAAAAGGCCGATTCGCATCGGACGCCAGAACATTCATCACTATGAAGTCCTTGAAGGCCTGGAGCCCGGGGAGCAGGTGATTACCTCTTCTTACGACAGCTATGGTGGCAGGGACCGGCTTATCTTCAGATAAAATGAATTTTATGATCTTTGTAAAAAAACACGATCATCAACAAAACAACAATAAATACTCATTATTAAAATTACAGCCATGATTAAGACAAATGAATTAACAAAAGTTTTTCGCACCGAAGAGGTAGAAACCACAGCACTCAACAAGGTCTCGTTTGAGATTAGGGAAGGTGAATTTGTTGCCATAATGGGCCCGTCAGGATGTGGAAAATCCACACTGCTGAACATTATGGGACTTCTCGACAATCCCAGCGGCGGCGAATATCATTTCCTTGGGCAAGAGGTTTCGGGATATTCGGAAAAGCAACGTGCCAACCTTCGCAAGCGCAATATCGGATTTGTGTTTCAGAACTTTAACCTGATCGATGAACTGAGCGTTTTTGAGAACGTGGAGCTGCCTTTGATATACCTCGGATACAGTGCATCGGAGCGCAAAAAGCGTGTTGAAGAGGTTTTGGAACAGATGCAGATCATGCATCGCAAGAACCACTTTCCATTGCAGCTTTCGGGCGGACAGCAGCAGCGCGTAGCCGTTTGCCGCGCAGTGGTGGCCAAACCACACATCATCCTTGCCGATGAGCCCACGGGAAACCTGGACTCCACACACGGCGATGAGGTGATGAACCTACTGGAAACACTCAACAAGAATGGCACCACCATCATCATGGTAACACACTCGCAACGGGATGCCTCCTACGCGCAAAGAATCATCAGACTGTTTGACGGCCAGATTGTTACAGAAGATAAAAGCACCGAGTTTGTCCTTGCAGCAGCAGCAGCGCAATAAGCAAACACTATCGAATCGCACCATCCTTGCCCCCGGAAACTGCCGGGGGCAGCTTTGTAACAGCTAACAACAAAATGCCATGATCCGCCATTACCTGAAAACAAGCATCAATCAGTTCAAGAGAAATGTGTCTTTTTCCTTTATCAACCTTTTTGGTCTTGCCACAGCCATGGCTGTTTGCCTCATGATTTTCCTCTATGTTTTCAGAGAAATGGGATTTGACCGCTTTCATGAGGATGCAAACGACATATACAGGATCAGCATTCGCCTTGACATGCAGGGCGACATCATGAAAGAAGCGGTAACGAGTCATGCAATGGGCCCCGATATCCTGCAAGAGTTTCCGGAAGTACTGGAGATGACCCGGATATCCCACTGGTATGAGCCTGTAAGCTTGTGGCTTGAGGATGACCGCCACAGAATTGTAACGAATGGCCTTTATGCTGAAAGCTCCTTTTTTGATGTTTTTTCTTTTACCCTGCTTCGGGGAAACCCGCAAACAGTGCTGGCAGACCCCTTCTCGATCGTATTGACTGAAACACTCGCCAATGAACTTTTTCCCGAAAGCGACCCAATAGGAAAAGTGCTGCGCATCGGCAGCCGGCAGCAACCCTACAGGATAACCGGCATTGTTGAAGACTGCCCGGTCAACAGCCACATCCGTTACAACCTGCTTAGGTCTTACCCCAGCCTGCAGGGATCATCCAGTGCTAATTTTTACGAATGGGACGCCAACATTAATGCCATGACATATGTAAAATTGGCTCCCGGTTCAGACATAGCACTTCTGAAAGAGAAAACCAAAGAATTGACCGATGCAAAAGTCAACTACAAATTTGAAGGGATGGGGGTAAACCTGCAGCTTGACTATTTTCCCATTACCGACATCCGGTTACGAAGCCCCTTCAGTGGAGAGATGGTGGAAGCAGGAACACTCTCAAAGGTTTGGATTTTATCGGTAGTGGCATTGTTTGTACTCTTCATCGCGGGGTTTAACTATGTGAACCTTACGATTGCAAAATCGGGAAAAAGAGCCAGGGAGGTTGGGTTACGCAAGGTGATGGGAGCAAACAAGGGGGGGCTTGCACGCCAATTTTATGTTGAAACCCTTCTAACTACAGGGGTCAGCTTTATTATCGGTTTGCTTTTGGTTGAAGTCAGCCTGCCACTGTTTAACCAAATTCTGGATGGCCGGCTGAGCCTGGCTGATACCCCTTGGTGGTCGTGGCTACTTATCTTTATAGTTTTTATAGGAGTTTTCGGCATGCTGGCCGGACTTTACCCTGCATGGTACATGGCTTCTTTTCAACCGGTAAAGATCCTTAAAGGCGAATTCTGGAGCAAACCCGGCAGGTTTCAGCCCAGAAACCTCCTCCTGATCCTGCAGTTCACGGTGTCGATGGCCCTGATTGCATGCACTCTTGTAGTAATGCTACAAATCAGATATTTACACAGCAAAGATCTTGGCTTTAAAAATCAAGGAGTTATCGTGGTGGAAGCCGACAACAAAGAAGATGCCAATCTTTTGATGAACGCGCTGGAGGCTTATCGCTGGACAGGGGCACAAAGCATAGGCTCCGACTTTCCCGGAGGGCGACAATACATGGAGGGGGTTGAGATTGAGAACATGGATATTGGGTTCATGACCCACCGGTTGTGGGTTGACTCCAGGTACAAGAATGCTCTCGAGCTGAAATTGGCTGAAGGGGAATGGTTCTCGGGCGACAGTGAGTTTGAAACACAGTATGCCGTTGTGAATGAAGCATTCATCCGTCGCACCACCTGGAATAACCCCATCGGAAAAACGATTACACGAGCCGGTGTGGACTACAAGGTAAAAGGCATTGTGGAAGACTTCCACCATACGTCGCTGCATCATGAGATTGAGCCGATGATGATCAACATCCTGATGGCACGACCCGGCTACCTGGAGCGACCATTCTGGGTGGTCACCAACTACGCCGAGATCCCTGAAGGTGAAGTGGTTTTAACACTTGGAAGTATCTGGCAAGACCTTTTCCCTGCCAAACCCCTCAATTATCACTTTCTGTCTGAACATCTTGAGCAGCAATATGCAAACGAACGCAGCTTCGGAACAATCTTTTTGTCATTTACCCTTCTGGCCATCATCATTGCCATGCTGGGTGTTTTGGGCCTGGCCGCATTTGCGGCACAGCAAAAACAGAAGGAAACAGGCATTCGCAAGGTGCTGGGAGCTTCTGTCTTATCAATTTTGTTCAGAATGTCTGTGTCGTTTTCAATATATGTATTGATTGCAGCCCTCATTGCGCTACCGCTTGCCTACTTGTATATGGACAAATGGCTCGCCGGATTTGCTTATGCCATTGACTTCCCATTCTGGACGCCATTTGCCGCCCTGGGTGGGATGTTGATTCTGGCAATGGGCATCGTTTTGATACAATCTTACCGCACTGCAAGCATCAACCCGGTAAGGTCATTGTCTTATGAATAAAGAACCGCAGTAATTATGCTACACCATTATCTGAAAGGGGTCATCCGGCAAATAAAAAAACAAAGGGCAACCTATGTCATCAACATTCTTGGGTTGTCTCTTGGGGTGGGAATTGTGTTGTTCATCTGGTCATTTATCCTGTATGAACTTAGTTACGACAAGTTTTTTACAGACCATGACAGGATATTCAGGGTCCAGACAAAAGCCATCCTGGGCCAGGGGGAGCCCATCAGGGTTCCAACGGCAATCTATCCTCTGGGTGAAGAGGCCCAAAGAGATTTTCCCGAGGTTGAGGAGTTTGTCCGGATGACGACCTATTTCATGCATCCCCGAATTACCATCGACGAACGATCCATTTTTCTGTCAAACGTCTATTTTGCCGACACCACCTTTTTCTCTGTTTTTTCCTTTGAATTCCTTGCGGGTGATCCAGATCAGGCACTGTCAGAGAACAATGCACTTGTGCTTTCCCTTTCTACAGCCAGCCGTTTGTTCAACGACCCCTATGAAGGATTATACCAAATGGTAGAGCTTGAAGGGGAGCGCTATCAGATCACCGGCATTGTTGAAGACCCACCAGACAACAGCCATATGACATTCACTGCCATTGCCAACATCTACCAGGTGCCTTCACAGGTAAAAATGAGCGGCACAAACTTTTATACCTATCTAAAGCTTTATGACGGAGCCGACACAAAACTGCTGGAGGAGAAGTTAAACAACCTGGGAGCAAGGCTGGTAGACGAAAACCCCTTATACGAAGGATTGTCGTTTGCACTCGTTCATACGCTGATCGGGTTAACCGACATTCACCTGCATTCCAACCTGATCTGGGAAATTAAAGAGGGTGGAAACTACAGGAACCTCAGGTTGTTTGGGGTTCTGTCCCTGTTTATCATACTGGTGGCGATCATCAATTATGTAAATCTGGCAACAGCCAAAAGCATGCTCCGCGC
>SLNX01000181.1 GCA_007132825.1 Bacteroidales bacterium
AATACCAATACGGAGGATCTCCATGGGAAAACAGGGATCAGATGAATGCCATTAACCCTTCGCAGTTTGCAGAAAACTTCAGCAGTCCGATGCTGGTCATACACGGGGAATTGGATTACCGCGTTCCGGTTGCACACGGATTCCTGGTCTACAACATATACAAGAATATGGGACTGGAAGCCCGACTTGTGTATTACCCGGATGAGAACCACTGGATCCTCACGCCGCAAAACTCCCTTTTCTGGTATGAGGAGTTTTACGGATGGCTGGAACGCTACCTGAAGTGATCGAATGGAGACTTTATCAGCCCTATTTGATTATTCCTGAGTAGTGTGTCTTGTTGCGGTAGATCATGTAAGCATTCAGCAGCACCATCAGCAAGCCCAAAGTAGGCAAACCGACAATAAACACGTCATACATCAGTATATTGGTACTGACCGGTGCAATCAGCAACCAGGCCAATGGTCGCTGAATGTTCAGTAACAGCATGAGTGCCACCACAATTTCCAGAACTTTCACCGCAGCCATGTAACCCGTGCTGCCAAGCAGCACCATATAATCCAGCGCATTGCCATCCAAATCAGGCATTGGAATGAAGTTCAGGAAAAAGTTTAGTCCGAATAACAGATAAATGAATGCGAAAAGGTAGGTAATGATTTTATCTAATACAGTCATTGCTTATTTATTTAAAGGTTCAAACAAGCAACAACAGAACGGGGTGCTCTGTTCAATGAAGACCCGGAATTGCTAAACAGTTATCTTTGCCGCACAAGCTTAATAAGCCCGTATACAGCGTAAGCTGCGCCCACAAGTGTACCAAGCCACTGGAGAGCACCGAAGGTCTCACGCTGAGCGATTCCCAGGGGATAGCCATAGATCGAAATAAAAAACAAAGCCAGTCCGCCGACTAAAAACAAAACGCCAAGGGTCTTTTTGCCTCTCATGATCGTTTATTTAGGTGATTGGTAAGAAATGTTTACTTAACTTTATGCAACAAAGATAGGTGATTGTTTTTATTTTGAGCTGTTTATTCACGAATTTTCGTTTTTGCAATGAAAAAAACAACAGTAGCCATATTGGGCTCAAGGGGCATTCCAAACCGTTATGGCGGCTTTGAGGAGCTGGCAGAGCACCTTTCAACCGGTCTGGTTACACTGGGTTATGATGTATGTGTATATAATGTACACAACCATCCTTGTCCCGATAAAACCTGGAAAGGGGTTCACCGGTTGTTTTGCCATGATCCGGAAAGCATTGTTGGCCCGGCCGGGCAGTTCATCTATGACCTCAATTGCATCAATGACAGTCGAAGAAGAGGTTTTGACGTGATCATTCAGCTTGGTTATACCAGCAGTTCAATATGGCACCGGCGATTGCCCCGTCACGCAAAGATCATCACCAACATGGATGGCCTGGAATGGAAACGGGAGAAATACAGCCGATTGACAAAGCTTTTTCTGAAGTATGCAGAAAAACTGGCAGTTCACAACAGCCATGCACTCATTGCAGACAACAATAAAATACAGGATTACTTGCAGGAGACCTATCAGGTTGAATCCGATTACATTCCCTACGGTGCCGATACTGACATTTTCACATCAAAAAATGAGAAAAAACCCCTCACAATCTTTTGCGCCGTGACAAAAAAGGTCATTCCGCTTAAAAAAGAGCATTTTTTTCTGCTTATTGCCCGTTTACAACCTGATAACCACATTGAAGAGATCATTCAGGGCGTATTAATGTCAGAAACACACTTGCCTTTGGTTGTTGTGGGAAATCACAATTCACATTACGGCAAGAAGCTTGTAAAAAAACATATTTCCAAAAAAATTGTTTTTACCGGTGGAATGTTTCAGGCGGATATACTAAATCAGTTACGTAACCAGTCCCGCATATACTTCCACGGGCATTCGGCCGGAGGCACCAACCCATCGCTTCTTCAGGCAATGGCAGCATCAGCTCTGATCTGCGCTCACGACAACCCTTTCAACAGAAGTGTGTTGGGTGCAGATGCTCTCTATTTTACAAAACATGCCGATATCGCATCAATAATTGATGAGAAAACAGACCAAAAGGACAGGGAAAAGATGGTCAAAAACAACGTCACCAAAATCATAAAGCAATACAATTGGAGCAGTATAATCAATAATTATGCAGCATTAATAGAAAAAGTGCTTTCCGAACCGTAATAACAAAGTTAAAGACTCATAGGTTTTGGTTTTTTAATACCTTTACTAAAAAATTATCTCAAATCGTGCCAGCCCGATTTTCAAGATTCATACCGGCGATATCTCTGACAGGGGACTTTATACTCTTGAACATCTTTTTTGTTCTGGGCTTTTGTTTCTCAACTGAGCAGGCCCTTTGTCTTGAACCCATATACCTGCTTTTCTTCATATATTTAAATGTCGCATGGTTGATTCTTGTGTTTGTTTTTGGCGCAAATAAGATTAACCGGAACACACAGAAAAAGTCCATCCTTTTTAGCTACATCAGGATTATCGTGTTTTATTTCTTTCTGTTTCTGATGTTTTTTCAGTTTACACCTCTTGAATATTATTCCCGTAATTTTATCAGATACCTGTTTCCTTTGTATTTTATTTGCCTTTTGGTCTTTAAGTTCGGGTTGTATTATCTTTTTCTTCTTTACAGAAGATGGGGTTTTAATTTCAGAAATGTGGTCATTCTGGGTTATAACGATAGCACCGAAAAGCTGGCCGACTACTTCAAGACAAACAAGTGGCACGGATATCGGTTTCTGGGTTTCTTTGATGGAAAAAAGAAAAAAGAGATTATTGGTGATTACTCAGTTCTTAAAAGCTTTCTGGAATCTAACCACGTACATGAAATATATATTGCAGCACATGCAATCCCCAAATCACAGCTTCAGGACATTACGGAGACCATTGCTGAGTTCCCGATTAAAACAAGACTCGTACCGGAGCTCGGTACTTTTTCCTATAAAACCACTGAGCTGATTCAATATGGCACAACACCTGTGATCATGGTTCATCCAGGGCCATTAAGCTATTGGTATAATCAACTGATAAAGCGACTTTTTGACATCGCGCTGTCATTAATCGTGATCGTTTTGCTGCTATCCTGGATGATCCCATTCATCTATCTGCTTTCCTTTTTTGGCTCCCGTGGTGAGGTGTTCTTCAAACAGCGCCGAACAGCTATGGATGGCAAAGAGTTCACCTGTTTAAAGTTTCGTTCAATGCGCAGGAATGCAGATGCAGACCAGCTACAGGCAGTAAAAAATGATGACAGGGTTACACCGCTTGGCCGGTTTTTGAGAAAATACAGCCTGGACGAGTTGCCCCAATTTTTCAATGTGCTTGTGGGGCATATGTCGGTTGTGGGTCCTCGGCCACATATGCTTAAACACACGGCGGAATATCGAAAGCTTGTGAAACGTTTCATGCTTCGGCACACTGTAAAGCCCGGAATTACCGGGCTGGCACAGGTCAACGGATACCGGGGAGAGATAAAGAACACAGCAGATATCAGGAACCGGTTTAAATATGATGTAAGCTACATCGAAAACTGGTCTTTTAATATAGATATTAAAATCATTATTATCACTGTCTGGCTGATACTTCGCGGCAAATTATGGGCCTACTGATTCCCGTTTTCTTGCTCTAACATTTGCTGAATGATCTCTATATTTCTGACCACCTCCGCATCATCCTCCCAATCTGGAATCATCATAAGTGTTTCAAGCGTTTGCTCAGGGTTTTCTGCTTCAAAATAGGCCAGTGCAAGCCTTTTGATGTCTGCAATGATGCCTTCTGAAAGGGGAAAAATACCGGCAATTTTATTTAGAAGCAAGAAAGCCTCATCCAGCTGACGGGTTTCGATCTGGCTTTTTGCCAGAAGATGCAAAATCCTGATATCGTTGGGAGCTTGTTGCAGAGCGCGTTCAAATGCTTCGAGCGCACGTTCCTGACTTTGCAATCTTTGGTAAGCAACACCTTCAAGAAAATCGGGAGGGTATAAATGTGGCCCCAAACTTCGGAATCTGTTTTGTGCTTGTTCTGCGTGGTATATCATTGACTCATACTGGCCTCTGTTTAAATCTGTCAACGCCTTAGCCAGGTTCTGTTCCATCCTTATTCCAAGGAAACCAGCGATGGCAGAAAAAGCAAAAACAGGTATCATTAGGAGCAGAAATATCCTTCGTGGCGGTCTAAAAGGTTTTTTGTTCTTAAATACCTTATTGTGAATGACAATGGTTGAACCCAAAAGTATCGCATGTAACACCATTATGTCTATCCTTTCATAAGGAAAAGAGAAAAAGGAATCGGCAATGTACCCGATCAGACCAGCCAGTAAAAAGAATGCCAGCACTTTCTGATCTTTGTTTTCATAATTTTTTACAAAAAGAATAACCCTTAACAACATCAATATAGCTGCAATGTGTATCGAAAAATAAAACACAAAACCAGGGATCCCCTTTTCTGCAGCTACCCATAGAAAATCATTGTGGGGCTGGCTCCAGCCCAATGCGCTCAACTCTTCAAAGTTGTGGCCAAAAAACAGGGGAATATGAATCGCCCAGTTGCCCGGACCCACACCTCTGACGGGATTTTCTTTGATAATTTCAAGTGTGCCTTTCCAAATATTGATGCGGTGAATATTATGCTGTGAATCAACATCCACAATGGAACGCACACGACCGGAAAATGAAAAATCATCTGAGGGGTCTCCGGTAACAAACAGTATGGCAAAAAATGCAACTGTAATTATAGTTGCTGTGAGCACCCATTTCCTAACTTTCACAGACAATCCAACCCCGGCAGGGCTTGTAAGAAGGAGAAACACTGAAACAAATGTTCCGGCAAACAAACCAACCCAAACAGACCTGGTTCTGAGTATCAGAATCATAATCAGAACAGCCAGGGTCACAGCAATTGCCATCAGGCGGTATTTGTTTTGAAATTTATATATGGCGAAACCTGAAAACGGCAGCATCAATAACAAAGCACTACTGAAAAAGTTTTTGTGTGAAAACAACCCTGTGACCGAATAAACCAGGGCACGGCCATCTGCAAGCAAAGCATCCGAAGAAAGGATAACTCTTCCGTAATATTGAAACAGTCCAATAATAACAGCCACTGCTGCTGCAACCAGAAACAATAAAGACAGCCTGCCGGACCAGTTTCTGGTGTTTTGCAAAATTGCGGAAGAATAGGCAATCGCGGCAAAAAACAACAAATTACGCAAAATGTCAAAATATGTTTCCCTGATATTCAGGGCAAAAAATGCACTAAAGATTGTATACAATACAAACCCGGCAATTAGTAGAACGATGGGTTCTCTCCAGGTGCTGAATTGCCAGTAAGTTAGCCTCTTTTTGCTAAACAAAAGCGGCGTGCTTCCCAGTAAAACAACGGACACAAAAAGCAGCCGTGGCATCAATGTATAATCCATTGCCTGTGAAAGAAAGAAAACAGGCATTATCAAAACCAGTGAAACAAAATACAGATAGAACAGCAAGGGAACAGCTTGCTTTTCATTTGTCTTTCTGTTTTTTTTCTTATTTCGTGTCGCCATCAATACATTAACAATCAAAAAAACACCACAATAGCGTAAAGTTACAAAAAACGTTTAATTATGCTTAATTTCGCAAGAATCAACAAAAAAAGAAATTGCGCACCCTTATCCAAATTTTGGCTGATAACAGGCGTCCGAACTCTTTGGCAGTTAGGATGCGCCGAAAAAGGTTTTTGCTTTTCGAGAATTTCATTGCAGAGCTAAAAGAACCAATCACAATCCTGGATGTCGGTGGCACCGTTTTGTTCTGGGATCAAATGCGTTTCACCAATAAGCACAACATCAGGTTGACCCTGTTAAACAAAACCCGTGAAATCACCCACCGGAAAAACTTTGTAACCATACAGGGGGATGCAAGAAAAATGGATCGGTTTGCCGATTTATCATTTGATGTGGCATTCTCCAATTCTGTGATCGAACATTTGGAAACCTGGGAAGCTCAGTTGGCAATGGCCAGAGAAATGCAAAGGGTTGCCAAACGGATTTTTCTGCAAACACCCAATTACTATTTTCCTGTTGAACCTCACTTTCTGTTCCCGTTTTTTCAGTTTTTCCCATTAGGCTTAAAAACATGGATGCTTCAAAACATTAAACTGGGATGGTACGGTCGTATTCCGGACAAACAGCGAGCGAGAGAGTTATGTTCTGAAATCCGGTTGCTTTCACGAAAAGAGCTTAAAATGTTATTTCCTGGTTGCAGGATCATTACAGAACGATTTCTGGGGCTGCCTAAATCATTTATTGTTATGTGTTCCGCATAAATTAGCGGTAAACTTTATGCTTATTGCTTTGCTTAAGCAATATTTCAGCATTTTGAACGCTGTTTTTTCTTATTTTAGCCATGTCGCTGCCATCGTAATATGGGAGTGAAAGGGCGAAGCTGTGCCCGGACGATTGTGGATTGTCGATTATCAATTGACGATTATTAAAGATGGAAGCGGGAGCTGGGAACTGAGAACTGAGTATTTAAACCACAAATATTACAATGAAGAAAACCGCACTGATTTCCGGCATCACCGGACAGGATGGGAGTTACCTTTGTGAGCTTTTGCTCGAGAAGGGATATACCGTACACGGCATTATACGCAGGGCAAGCTCTTTTAACACTTTTCGCATTGATCATCTGTACAACAACCCGGACTTGCTCAACAAGCGACTCTTCCTGCACTACGGAGACCTGACCGACTCGAGTAACCTGAACCGTCTGATTGAAAAATCGCGGCCCGATGAGATTTACAACCTTGGGGCGCAAAGCCACGTGCAGGTCTCCTTTGAAGTGCCCGAATACACTGCTGAGGTGGACGGTATTGGCACATTGCGTTTTTTGGACGCCATTAAGGAAACCGGAATCAACACACGTTTTTACCAAGCTTCAACTTCCGAACTATACGGACTTGCCCAGGAGGTTCCACAGTCAGAGACCACACCTTTTTATCCACGCAGTCCGTATGCGGCTGCCAAGCTCTATGGCTACTGGATTGTGGTTAATTACCGTGAAGCATACAACCTGTTTGCCTGCAACGGTATTCTCTTTAACCATGAGAGTGAGCGCCGCGGCAAGACATTTGTCACCCGCAAGATCAGCGTAGCTGTGTCAAAGATCATGTCGGGTCAGCAGGAAAAGTTGTTGCTCGGAAATCTGGACGCAAGGCGCGACTGGGGGTATGCTCCGGAATATGTAGATGGTATGTGGCGCATGCTACAGCACGATACACCGGAAGATTTTGTGCTGGCGACCAATGAAACACATACTGTACGCGAGTTTGTTGAAGAAGCTTTCAAGGTGTTGGGTGAAGAAATTGAATGGCTGGGTGAAGGAGCCAACGAGAAAGGCTTCCTGAAATCCTCCGGCAAGGAAGTGGTAGGTATCGACCCTCGTTATTACCGCCCTACAGAGGTTGACCTGCTGCTGGGGGATTACTCCAAAGCCAAAAAGATTCTGGGCTGGGAACCCAAGACCACATTTAAGGACCTGGTGAAGGTGATGGTAGAAGCCGACTATGCCAAAGCACAAAAGCGCAATAGCAATGGACAAGCAGTCTAAAATCTACATTGCCGGCCATTTGGGGATGGTGGGTTCGGCCATCCATCGCAAGCTGCTGGCTTTGGGTTATGAGAATTTTGTGTTTAGAAGTCTTAAAGTGCTTGATCTGTGCAGGCAAGAGGACGTAGAGCGCTTTTTTGAGACGGAGAAGCCTGACTACGTGTTTGTGGCGGCAGCCAGGGTGGGCGGCATCGTGGCCAACAACACCTACCGGGCGCAGTTCATCTACGAAAACCTGATGATACAGAATAACATCATCCACGCCGCATGGCAAAACGGCGTGAAAAAGTTGTTGTTCCTCGGCAGCAGCTGCATCTATCCCAAAAATGCACCGCAGCCCTTAAAGGAGGAATCCCTGCTTACCGGCCTGCTGGAGCAAACAAACGAGCCTTATGCGATTGCCAAGATTGCAGGAATCAAAATGTGTGAGAATTATTACCGGCAGTACGGCTGCAACTTCATTTCGG
>SLNX01000210.1 GCA_007132825.1 Bacteroidales bacterium
TACAACAACACACAGCAATGTGCCCATCAGTTTCAGCGCACTAAGCAGCCTGGCCCAAACAATGTATTATCCGGAAGAGATGGGTGGCGGGGGGCTGATAACCACGGTAGCTTATGTCTTTCATTTTGATGAGCCCGTGAATCATACCCCTGTGAAACTTTGGCTTGGTGAAACAGAATCGGGGAACCTCAACAATGGCTGGATTTCTTATGATGATATGACGCTGGTTTTTGAGGACAACGTGACTTTTCCAACCGGCAGCCATGCCATTTATTTCAACCTGGACGAACCCTTTCTGTATTCAGGAGGCAACCTTGTATTGATGGCTTTTCGCCCCCTCGACATGTGGGGTTTTGGCGGATGTGTGTTTAATGGAACGGAAACACCAAACCGCCCGAACAGGACTCGCCGAACGTTTAGTAATCAAACAGAGGTCAATCCCGAGAACCCCAATCCGGGAACACTGACCCATCAAGTGCCTCAAACAACATTTTTCATTGTTCAAACCGGACTTGGAGAACTCGAAGGAACCGTCACCGGCCCTGAGGGCAACCCCATTAATCAGGCACATGTAAAATTGGAAGGCACCGGCTTTTCGGCCAAAACATTTGCTAATGGTTCCTACTTAATTCAATACATCCCGGAAGGACAATACGATGTCACTGTCAGCAAAGCGGCATACCTGAGCCAAACCCACCAGGTATCGATCGTCGAAGGTCAAACCACGACACTGAACGTAGCCCTGGAAACGCTCCAGGAAATTACCGTTACCGGAAATGTACTTAGGGAGGACGACCCGGAGTTGGCAGTCTCACATGCCACCATCACATTTGAAAGCGAACACACATACCATGAAACCACCGCTGATGCACAGGGCTTTTTTGAACTCAATCTATACGGGAACCAGTATTACGAAATAACAATAAGCGCAGCAGGATACCTGAACACAATTGCCACTGCCACCCTTGATGATCAAAACCAACATCTTGATCCATTCTACCTTCGTGAATATCCCGTTCCAGTATATGAAGTGAATGCGGAACAGGCCATAAATTATCTTCATCTGCACTGGCCTGATCCCGATGATTACAGGGAAGTACCCATCGTGTATGATGATGGAACGGCACAAAACGGATTTTCTTCAGCCCCGGGCTATAATCTCTGGATGGGAAACAAATTCCCGGTTTTTGCGGATGGGATGATCAGAAGTATTGACTTCTATGGCCTGCCCCACCCATATGGATGGGAAAACGAGGTCACGATACAACTTTTTGACAGATACAAGAATCATTTTTATACCAGTGACCCCTTTGTAATAAAACCCAACCGCTGGAATACAGTGAAATTGCCAATGATACCTTTCAGCGGAGAATTTTGGGCCATGTTTAACTGGAACATGCTTAACACGCATACCCATTATGTCGGATATGATCAAACCGGGCCCAATGCTGACGCGCAGCTTGATTACTTTTTTGATGGAAATGAATGGTATCTTTTGCACGAAGTAACCATGGGGGACCCCGGCGTGTTTCTCATTAGGGTGAATGCATTTATCGAAGGGGAGTTAACAGCGCTTTCCTTTAAACAAGGCACATTGCAAAAAACCCGGAAAGATAACTTCGGTCAATGCAAAGGGCACAAAATACTGGAGCATTATAAAGTCTTTCGGCGACAGCTGGACTCAGAAGGAAATTATTTCCTTCCATGGGATACCCTGGATGCGTTTGTAACAACCCGGGAGTTTGTTGATGCCACATGGGGAGAACTCGCCACAGACAACAAGTTTCAATATGGAGTGCAGGCCGTTTATTCTTTGGATAACAAATCCATGTTGCGGAAGTCGGAACTGGTTACAAAAACAGATGCTCCGCCAGCTCACCAGGTTACCGTTAGTGTTTACGTGGAAGATGAACAGGCAGCCTCAGGAGCAGAAGTTGTGCTCAGTTTCCATGATCCTCTTGAAGGGATCAGCTACGCAGGTTATACCGGACCCGAAGGCTCTGTTGTGTTCAATAATGTTACAGAAGGTGTTTATAATTTGAATGTTTTCCATGAAGGTTATGACGGTTACCAGGATCACGGCATTACCGTTTATGAGGATATGCATCTGGAAGTGAACCTGGGAACTACAGGAGTGAATGTAACTGCATCGCCGAAGCACATTCGCGTTTTCCCAAATCCTGCAACCACATACCTCCGGATCGAAAGTGATTATGTTGTTTCCCTTATTCAGATCATTGACCTTTACGGCCAAATCCGGAAGGAATGCAAACCGGATGCGGATAACTATCGAATCAATACCGGAGAATTCTCTAACGGCATTTACATTTTACGGGTAACTGCAGGACAGTCAATTTACAATGTTAAAGTCAAAATTGCAAGGTAACATCGTCATTTGAATTGCGGTTCTCTCTTTCATTTTCTAGCATCATGAACAAAAATTGCCATATCTCCTTTATAAAGGAAGAGGATTTGATGTATTCAAAATCAATATAATAAATGTACAAGCAGGAGTTCAATTGGTTATTGAGTGGAAAATTCATAAAATGGTTGTTCATTGGCATGATTGCCGTGTTCGTTTTTACCTTTTTCCTTACCTCTTCGATCTTTATCAGGCCTCTTTACCGCTCTGAAGCGATCATTTATGTGCCGCTGACTCTTTTTTCTCACCAATATGAGCAGCAAGGGATTGGGTTTGCAAGCGATGCCGAGATCGACGGCCACATACAGATGCTGCAGTCAACGCAGCTTCTCGACAGCCTGAACGAGATTTATGGACTTGCCGGTGCGTATGGCATTGATATTTCCCGGCCGGGAGGTTTGGAGCGTTTGTACCGCAGGGCAAGTGACAGGATCAGCATTCAAAAAACGAGATATGGATCTGTATCCATCAGCGTGAGGGATGAGAATGCACAAACGGCAGCCGACATGGCCAACGAAATTGTCCGTCTGGGCGATGTGATCAAAAATGACCTGTTAATGGACAATCGCCTTGCAGCATATCGTTTTGCAAAAGACCTTTATGAAAGCAAGCTTGCGGAAATTGATGCGATCGAACAGCGACTGGCTGCTGCCATTCTTTACGAAAACGAAGGGTCTGAACTTTTTTCGATTCAAATGACAAGGGAAAGAATTGGTTTTGAGGCTGAGCTTTGGGAGCTGACAGAGCGGCGAAACCGTTATGAAATGATGCGGAAAAGCCTTGAGATGGACTTGCCGTCATCTTATCGGGTAACGCCGGCCATTGCTGCAGGCAAGCCCTCCTGGCCACCGCGCCTCCCTTTTGCCTCTGTCGCTTCTCTGGCGTTTGCCCTGATTTTTGTTTTTGTGGTAATGATACGCAAAGATGTCAGAACAACGAAATAGCAAACAGCAACTTGCCTTACTGGTCTCAATCCTCGTCATTGTATCAGGTCTGTTGTGGTTTTTTGCATTGATTCATTCCATGGTATTTCTGGCGGCAACAATTGCAACAGCCATTCCGTCTGCATACCTGATCATTCGCCTTAATGCGGAACGCCTGCTGCTGCAGGTGATCGCGCTTTTTCTCCCTTTTTCGGTTGAGGTGCCATTTTTGGCCGGATCGATGTTGCGAATTCCCACAGAACCGCTTATCGCAATTGCAGCAATGGTGCTGGTCATTCACTTTTTAAGAGACAATCAGACAGTAAAAAAAACCATCCGGCAGGAAGCCTTCTGGCTCGCCCCGTTGTTTCTGGTTTTTGTCATTACATCCGGTCTGAGCACCATGCTTATGGTTTCTTTTAAGTTTTCTTTCGCGAACATGGCTTATGCACTGGTGTTTTACTTGCTGATTTTATTTTTATCTAAAGATGACCCATCCTTTTTTCCGCGGCTGCTGCTTGTTTATTCGGCAGGTTTCCTTGTCGTGATGATCTGGTCTTTTTATCAGTTTCACGGTTTTGGATGGAACCCGGTAGTGGTGCCCGGTATTTTTGAGCCATTTTACAAGGACCACACGATATTTGGCGCATCAGCGGCATTCCTCACAGCATTCTGGTTTGCATTTTCCTTTACAATGAAGCAGAATTCTTTTAGGATGGCAGCGTGGCTTTTGACGGCAGTTTTCTTTGCCGCTGTCGTTTACAGTACCAGTCGGGGGGCTTTTCTCAGTCTTGTAGTGTTTTTTGCAGTTTGGGTGATATACCGGCTGAAGCCCGCTCTCAAATACATTCTTCCGGTACTTCTTTTTGCAGCTTTTGTCCTTTTTATCAGCCGACCTGCAATGGTTAACGTGATCTCTGGCACCCAAAGCCTTTCATATGACAGAGAGGCCGGATTGGTTGACAGGACCTCTTCGGTTGCCAATGTCACCACGGATGTTTCCAACCTGGAACGTCTTAACCGCTGGCATGCCGCCTGGCTGATGTTCCGGGAAAGGCCGTTGAGTGGCTTTGGCCCCGGCACCTACCAGTTCGAATATATCCCATACCAGTCACCTGCACTGATGAATCACCTGAGCGTAACCAACCCCTACGACATTCCCGAAGGGTCTGGTGGCACGGCACATTCAGAGTATCTGCTGGCGCTCAGCGAAATGGGGCTGTTTGGACTGGCCGCCTGGTTGCTTCTTTTTGGCCGGTGGACTGCCCTTTCCTTAAGGCGCTGGCATGAACATCCGCGCCAAATGTACATGTCAGTTGCCGTTGCAGCGCTCTCGACCTATTTTTTTCACGCACTCGTAAATAATTTTCTGACCACCGACAAGTTTGCTTTCCTGTTCTGGGGTGCGGCAGCCTTGTTGGTTGCTAATTATAAACATATGGAACGCCCATGATAGGATTATTGACACACAGAGGGACGATTATCGATTGTCGATTTTCGATTATCGATGAAGAAAGCCCTGAAAGGTTCGTGTTGGAAACGGATCGTCCTGAAAGGGCAATTTAATTCAGCCCAGTGGCAACGCCCTGGGTGAATGGTGGCTACACCCCACCAGCGCCCTGAAGGGGCAGCTTAAACACAAGCACAAAATCACAAATAGTAACGAAAACATAAACATATGCAAATCCGCAAACGAAATGTGTGGATATTTGGCGGCACCGGCTTCATAGGTCGGGCGCTGGTAACACATTTGTCAAAAAACCCGGACAACCGGCTGCATCTGCTCATTCACCGGAGCGGCAATTACAGGGAAGTTGAACGCTTCAACTCCGTTAAAAGCAGCCTTGCCGCGTTCGATCCGTTGTGGTTTGAACGTTATCCGCCCGACGTTGTTTTTCACCTGGCGCGCCCAGCAGGAAGCAACCCGATCTCACGGATGTTTGCTGCAAAAAGAGGAGAGCAGGCCAACCGGAGGATGTTGCAGATTTTGCGCAACCTGCCCAATCCGCCAATTGTTGTTTACGTGTCAGGTTCACTGGTTTATGGAAAACGACCGGATAACCAACCTGCGGTTGAAAGCAGCCCCATAAATCCGGCAGCATACGCCCGTCATTATGTCCGTAACGAAGCTCCCTGGATGGAAGCGCAGCAAACTGGCGCAATGGATATCCGTTTTGCAAGGCCAGCATGGATTGCCGGAAATGCCTCGTGGTTCAGAAAGTTCTTCCTGGAGGTGATGCACCGGCATAAATATGTTCCCTGTTATGGCAACGGATTGCAACTGATGTCCCTCATACATCTCGACGATGGCGCAAGGATGATCGATACGCTCAGCAGGATGGGCAAAACGCGACAAAACCTGAACCTCTTTACAGGCAACCCGTTCAGACACAAAGACTTTTGCGAAATGTTGTCGGATCTCAGCAAGTTGCCTGTCAGGGAAATCCCCCAAAACCAGCTTGAGCAACAATACGGAAAAACAGTTGCAGCGGCACTAACCACATCCATTCCACTCGAAACGGAACATCCCGATCTGCACCTGCAATCAAACAGTCAGTTTTCCGATCACAAAAAATTACTTTCTAACCTCCTTGGGCTTTTCGAAAACGAACAGGGTATACTCACCCCACGACCAGAACGGTGATTTTTTGAGAATTGTATCTGTTTTCCAAAGTGCCGGCAGGGCCTTTCGCAGCATTCTGTTCAGGCGATGGTAATACCAGGCCGGATGGAGAATACTGTAACCCTTTTTCTTTAGAAGCTGGAAGTGGGAAAAAGCTTTTTTTATCTGTTTTGGAGTGTAACAACGGCTGGGCAGGTATTCTGACGGTGAATAACCACCCCATTCCTTGCGGAGGCGTGAAAAAGCAGCCTTGAACCGAAACTTCATCAGTTCAATCAACATTCCGGCAACATAGTTTTTATTGACAAAAGTCAATACAAGCTTGCCTCCCGGTGCTGTTACATCATTGATGTGATCAGCAGCAGCCTTAAGGTCCTCCACCGTATTAAGTGCACCAAAAAACACGTAAACCATATCAAACTGCTTGCCGGGATATAGAAAGGTTAAATCCTCCACGCTTCCCTTCAAGGCAGAAGCGTTTTTCAACCCCGTCTTTTGTATCTTTTGTGATGCAACCGCCTGCATCTGCCCGGAAATATCAATACCGGTGAATGCTGACGATGGATGTGTTTCAGCAAAGTGCACCAGGTCAAGGCCTGTGCCATATCCGATTTCCAGCACATCAGTTGCCGGATAACGCTTTACCTCTTCCCGGAAGTCCTGCCGAATGCGTTGCAATACAGGGTTTTTCCAGTAGCGGGCATCAAAATCAGATGCATCACCATCATAATATGACTCAACTACATGATAATATTCGGACATGGATAGCTTTATGTTTTTGTTAAATAGTCAGACTGCCTGCTGATCAGCGGTTTGCAATGCCAGCTCATGGCCTTCCATTTGCATGTTCCACTTGCGTTCAAAAATCTTTATCTTCCAGGAAAAACGATTCATGATTCTGTGTTGCTGCCTGTTCGGAAGGTATCTCAGTTCGTTTTTTTTGATGACGAAGGATAGGGCAAAACTTGTGTTGTTGGCCGAATCAAATTTTTGTTGAATGATCTTGCGTGACAAGTTAAGCAGATAGTCGTCCAGGCGATCTCCCAGCTTGTTGTCGAGCAACAGTTCCAGAAAACGTTTAACAATTGAGTCTTTCTCGATGGCGTATTCTCCGTTTTGTGAAAACAGCGGGTAATATTGCTTGATCCATCGGTTTGCTTCCAGCATTTTATTGTGAACATCTTTATTGTAAACCGGCATCAGAAAAGCAATTTCAGTAGCTGTAAATCGGTTTTTTTCCTGAATGTGCAGTTTGTCTTCATCAACAAAATAGTTAATGCAGAAATTCCGGTAAGAATTAAACAGGAAAACCTTCTTAAACAGCACGAGCAATGTACGTGTGATCCATAACCTTCCGGGTTTTGTGACAATAAAATAGTCGATGTCATCCCTTTTGCCCATATAACCCTTTGATATGGATCCGGAGAGCATCACCCCACGCACAAACGGGAAATGACTGATGATTCGGGAATACAAGCGTGCAGCCCGCATCCGGCTTTTTGCCCTTCTGTTTCCGTTAAGCCGTTTGTCGACAAGGGCATCTTTGCTGCCGGCAAAATAGAAGCCACGGGAATAACTCAGCATGCCAGTGGCAACAAGGCTGTTCAGTTCCTGTAAAGCCTTGTCGGAGTGGTTGTCCGGAATTCCGGCAAACAGCAACAGCTCCTCCTGCGTGAGCGGGTAGGAAAAAATATCAAAATAAAGAAGTGTGCTGACCAGTTCCTCTTTCATGACAGTGAATTTCTGGCATAACGTATTAACAGACATACATGTAAACGTGGTGAAACAGCGATGGTTCAATTTGATCTGCGAAAGCTTTTAATGTTTCAAGCTTCATGACTCATAATTTGAA
>SLNX01000004.1 GCA_007132825.1 Bacteroidales bacterium
TAAAACGGATCATCACGGATTAACGCTAAACATTAAACGCTAAACCCTCAACCCTAAACTCCTTTCCCACCAATTATATTCGTATTTTTGTTTTGATGAAAATTCCCGAAGAGATTATCAGACCGAATATTTGCAACGAAGGAAACCGGTTTTTCCATATCGCTCCGGGAACTCCTTTCCGAAACATTCTTAAATCAATCAAAAGAGGGCAAGACATTTGCATCACCGGCACTTATGGTTTTGCCATGAGCTTTTATGCCTGGCTAAAGAAGGAGGTCAACGTCCGGATACCGGTTCAGGACTATGTTTCTTCCAGGAAACATCGAAATCTGCTACACAGTTATCAGAGTCGGATATGGATCGGGGTTCGGAATCATGTTCCCGAACTTGATAAAGCACCTCAAAACCGTTGGCTGAATGATTTTTACCCAGATCAAGATCATTTTTACATCAATTTTACTGATTATCTGGGAATGAACGGTGCAAGGCAATGGTATGAGCGGGGCATCAAATATCCTGTATTGGATCACCTGCTACATCCATTTTATGGTGTGTATTTCCCTACCCGGTATGATCATCTTCATTTATTTGATAATTGGCTAAATGATAACAACAGGTTTGACCGTGCCATTGACATCGGCACGGGATGTGGCGTGCTTTCATTCATGATGAACAAGCACGGAATTGAAACCGTCCATGCTACAGACATCAATCCCAATGCAATCTTCAGCTTACAGCTGGAATCAGAACGTCTCGATAAGAAAAAGTCTGGCAACATACACCCGCAGCATGCCTCATTTCTGGGAAGTTTTCAGCCCGGTCCTGACGATCTGGTCGTTTTCAATCCGCCATGGATTCCTGAGAAGCCTAATAAGACGATGGATAAGGCCACTTTTTTTGATAAGGGATTTTTTGATGATTACTTTGATGAGATGGCAAAAAAATGTCCGGCAGGAACCACCCTATTGATCTTTTTTTCAAACTATTCCATGCTTACCGGCATCATCAAAGAAAACCCAATTATGGAATGCATTAATAGGAGAAAGGATGATTTCCTGTTAATATCACAAACGAAAGCACCTGTACGTCAATCACCCTCCCGAAAAAAATCGTGGCTGCAGTCCATCCGTTCTATGGAGCAGGTGGAGTTTTTTGAAGTAAAAAGAAAATGATCAGGTCAGTTTTACCCAGCTCACCTCCCTGTCAAATGCAAATCCAAGTTTTTTAACCAGATTGATGGATTGGTGATTATGTGGTTCGATATTCACAAAGACCGGTAGCTTTCTTTGTCTTTTTTCAATGACCAAAAACCGGAGGATACTCTCCCCTAATCCCTGCCCCCTGTATGTAGGTACAACATTCAGAAACCCAAGGCTGGTGTCGTCGTGTGTAAGCCCCCACCCAACCAGCTCGCCGTCAATCCATACACCTGCCGATACATCCTTTTCAATCCGTTCCCTGATGTAATCCTCAGAGGTAAAATCCTTATATGCTGAACGTTCGAAAATATACTTAGCCATGGTCTTGTCCAGAACCTTGGAAATGTAATCGGGAGGGTCCACGGTTTTTTCATTTGGCAGATAATACCTATGGGTGCTCAACTTCCATTCAATCTTTTTGGTGTGAGTGAGTACCGGAAGCATCCATTCTTCAACATTTGCAAAATAAAGACTCTCAAAAGCAAACTTCTCGAGCACTTCATAAAGATCTTCAGGATTGTCGCCACACAAATAGGCCCAGGGATAGTCGCTGGTTCCGCAAAGAAGAAAAAATTCGCCGTGACGAAACCATTTCTGAAGCGGGTAATTGTCAAAAAAACCCAATACAGGCAGGCTTTGCAGCGGTTTCTGCCCCAAAAGCCTTTTCAGTTCGGCATCAATAAAGCGTCTTGCCATACGTAAAATGTGTTTCTGAAGGAAACGATTTTGGTTTGATTATAGTTTAAATCAGACGGTTAAAGATAAGAAGAATCTTAAAACAAATCAAACCAACGCTTCATCTATCGATTGAATTAAAATATGGCATGCCTTTATGGCTTCTGATTCATTTATGATCATTGGGGGCGCCAATCTTAGAGAATGGTCGGCAAAAAGAAACCAATCGGTAAGCAAACCATTGTGAACACATCGGTCAATCACTTTTTTATTCCGCTTAAAGTCTTCAAATTCTATCGCCAGTAATAATCCTTTCCCTTTTAAGGATTTTATTTTTGGATGGATGAGGTTTTTTTTGAAAACCTCGTGAAGTTGTCTTGCATTTTCCCAGAGCTTATTATCCAAAATGAATTGCAGCGTTGCATGGGCAGCAGCAGCACAAACGGCATTCCCGCCAAATGTGGTTATGTGTCCAAGTATCGGTTGATCTGTCAATGATTGCATGATTTTCTTTGATGCGATGAAAGCACCAATGGGCATGCCTCCGCCAAATCCCTTTGCAAGGGTCAGCACATCCGGAACAATTCCATAATGTTCAAATGCCCAGAGCTTACCGGTTCGCCCCATCCCTGCCTGAATTTCATCAAGGATCAGCAGTGTACCAGTCTCATCACATCGTTTTCTAAGGCTTTGCATAAAACCAACGTCAGGCACTACGGCTCCTGCTTCTCCCTGTATGGTTTCTGCAATCACACAAGCTGACCTTTCGCTGATCTGCTCTAAATCTTCAGGGTTATTAAAAGTCAGCTGTCTTATATCGCCTAGCAGCGGACGAAAGGCGTTTTTCAGCTTCTCATTACCTGCCACACTCAAAGCTCCCTGCGTGCTGCCGTGATATGCATTCCTGAAGTGGACAATCTCCGTTCTCCCGGTATGCCGCTTGGCAAGTTTCAAAGCACCTTCAACAGCTTCACTACCGGAATTGGTCAGATATACATTATCGAGCGGTTCTGGTAAATTGCTTACCAGCAACTCTGCCAGTTTTGTTTGGGGAGCCTGCACCAGTTCGCCGTATACCATCAGGTGCATATACTTGTCCATCTGATCCCTCATTGCCTTCATCACGACCGGATGTCTGTGACCCAAAGCGCTGACAGATATACCGCTGATCAGGTCCATATACGTTTTCCCCTCCGGATCGGTCATATAAAGACCATCTGCGCTTTCAATCTCCAGGGCAAGCGGAAAAGACGAGGTTTGGGCCAGGTATTTGTAAAAAAGGGTTCGGTTCGACATAACAAATAATTTGTAAATGATCTGGGCTGAATTCCGTTAATAGCCGTACTTCTTTTTCCAAAGGGCACGAAGACGGGTTCTTGTTTCATTTTCCCTGCTATTATCTGCAGGATCATAAAGCTTTGTCCCTGATATCTCCGAAGGCAGAAACTCCTGTTGCACAAAATGGTTATCGTAATCGTGAGCGTACTTGTAATCCTTTCCATAACCGACCTGTTTCATGAGTTTTGTCGGTGCATTTCTTATGGTAATCGGAACTGGGAGGTCACCTGTTTTTTTGACAAGGCTCTGTGCTTTACCTATAGCCAGGTAAGCTGCGTTGCTTTTGGGCGATGCTGCAAGATAGGTGGTCGTTTGCGACAGGATGATCCTTCCCTCTGGCATCCCAATCATCGTAATGGCCTGGAAACAGCTTGTTGCAAGCAACAATGCATTCGGATTTGCATTCCCGATGTCTTCCGATGCAAGGATCACCAGCCTGCGGGCAATGAATTTTGGGTCTTCACCCCCTTCAAGCATGCGGGCCAGATAGTAAACAGCGGCATTCGGATCGCTGCCCCGAACCGATTTGATGAAAGCGGATATCAGATCGTAATGCATCTCACCCCCTTTGTCGTACAAAGCAAGGTTCTGTTGAATGACCGCCAATACTTTTTCGTTGGTAAGGACTGCCTTTTCTCCTTCTGTCGCATTTACGGCAAGTTCAAGCGCATTCAGAAGCTTTCTGGCATCCCCGCCGGAAATGCGCAGCAAAGCCTCTTGCTCTTCAACCTCAATTTTTTTATTGCTATTCTTTTCAAGAAGCTTTACCCCGCGTTCGAGCAGTTTAAGCAAGTCATCCTTTTCAAGATCCTTTAGAATATATACCTGGCAACGCGACAACAAGGGTGAGATCACCTCAAAAGAAGGGTTTTCCGTTGTAGCACCTATTAGTGTGATGGTCCCCCGTTCAACGGCACCCAGCAGGCTGTCCTGCTGCGACTTACTGAAGCGATGGATCTCATCAATAAAGAGAATGGCATTACCGCCTGATTCCTTTGCCTTTGCAATCACCCCCCGTATGTCTTTTACACCGGAGCTGATGGCGCTCAGGGTATAAAACGGCCTAAGCAACTTATTCGAAATCAATAACGCAAGCGTGGTCTTGCCAACTCCGGGAGGCCCCCACAGGATCATCGACGGAATGTTACCTCCTTCGATCGATTTGCGCAAAATCGCATCCGGCCCCACCAGATGGGTCTGACCCAGATAATCATCCAGCGTTTCTGGACGAAGTAGTTCAGCAAGAGGAGTGTGCAAATTCACAAAACTAATTGTTAATTGTTAATTATTGATTGTTAATGGTTGATGATTGTTAATTGTTAATTATTGATTGTTAATGATTGATGATTGATAATTGATAATTGATAATCGATAATCGATAAAGGCGTTTTAGCAGTGGTGGATGGGAGTAATGAACAAACACATAAGCGGGGTGTGGACGCAGGTTGCTGAGGTGGTTTACTGAGAGTTTTTTTAATGCGTCTTGCAGCGGTTGAGCGGAATATTTACGGGCCGCAAAAGCATCTGCCTCATACTCATGTTTGCGACTGATGCTGTTTGACAGTATTCCCAGCAACATGGAAACAGGCGCATATAGCAATCCGAAGGCCAGAATACCCAGATGGAAGGAGGGTTCCGATCCTCCCAGTGCTAACGACAATTCCGGACGATTGATGAACAATCCCAGCAGATAGAGCATAATACCGCTTGTTAACAGCGATAAAAGCATCCCTTTCGTGGTATGCTTCTTTTTGTAATGTCCGATCTCATGAGCCAAAACAGCCACCAGCTCTTCGGTTGTATGATCCTTGATCAACGTATCGAACAATACGATCCGCTTCTTTGGTCCCAGGCCGCTGAAATAGGCATTTGCCTTTGAACTGCGCTTTGATCCATCAATAACATAAATATTATCCAGTTTAAAACCGGCCTTTTCAGCGAAAGCTTCAATTTCGGTGCGCAATTCGCCCTCCTCAAGAGGCTTTTGCTTGTTAAACAAGGGCACGATGAGTGTGCTATAAAACATCATCATAAAGATACTAAAAAGACTAAAGACGATCCAGGCATAAAGCCAGAACAGATTGCCGGCAACATCATAAAACCAGACAAACAACGCAAGCAAACCGCCACCAATCAACAAGGCCAGCATCCACCCTTTTATTTTATCTAAAACATAAGTTTTGGGCGTTGTACGGTTAAATCCGAATTTTTCTTCTATAACAAAAGTGCCGTAAAGATCAAACGGGGTCGATAAAACATCGGATGCGAAGCCAAGGATACCAAAAAATAACAAGGCCATCCAAACGGGATGGTTTGTATACTGACGAACAAATTCGTCAAGGTATCCAAATCCTCCCAAAATCAACATCAACAAAACAAAAAGAAAGGACAAAGAACCTGTAAGAATTCCAAAGCGCATGTTTACCTTTGAGTACTCCTGCGATTTCCGGTATTTTTCTTCATCATAGATCCCCTTTAACTCTTCAGGTAAAGATTTGCTCCAACGGGAAGCATTCAGATAGTCCATTATCCTGTCAAAGAAAAAGTCGAAAATGATGATGGCGATTATGATGATAAGGATCGTGTTTTCCATTGATTTACAAATGTTTTTATGATGGAAATTTATATCTGGGGAATCATTAATCTGCGCATTTTGTTCAAACCCTTAATAACCGCCGCTTCTTTTCCGCACGAACCATTCGATGGCGAGCAGGGCAAGGATGATGAAAAAGAGGGTTTTCATATTAACAATCTCAACATATTCCCTGTGGGCATATAATCGCTGTCTAATGTCATCCCTGGTGTTGAGGTGCTCAGCCATTTCTTCCCATTGTCCGGGGAAAAACATAGCTCCGCCGGTTTGATCGGCCAATTGATAAAGTAATGTATGACTGGCAATGGTTTGCAAACTTTCTATGTCAAGTACTGAAACGGTAAAAATACCCGATTCTTCGAAAGCCTCTCCACCAAAGGTTACCCTCGCTTCCCACTGATAGTTACCGGGAGAAAAGGTACCGGCATCCAGACGATAGGCATTGGAGGTTCGCGACATGATGTAGGGCAATTCAACCCCTTCCTCATTCGTGATGAAAAGCTGCACTTCGGGCTCGTTAACCAATTCAAAACTTCTGTTGTATAATTCTGCATCAAAAAGAACCGGTTCATTTTCATAGACCAGCTGTCCTGAGCTGACCCTGAACCGGCTTCGATCTTCCTGGATGGAGAGGTATTGAACGATCCGGGACAATACTTCATCAAACGGGGAATGGTCACCATGCCGCATGAACGTATTCAGACGCCACCTCCAGATCCCTTCACCGGCAATGACACCTGTTTGGCCATCGCCCGATAAGAGCATCAAAGGCTGTTCCGTAATAACCTGCCCGATTCTTTGGTAAAGCATCACGCTTGCATCAGATGCTGCCTCATAGGCTGCAAAAGGTGCAAACAGAGGCGGCAAGAGGGGAAAAAGGTTTATACTTATCTCCTGCAGCGAGAAATGGACAAAACCGCGGTTGTATTCCGGTAAAACCTCGGTGAGTTCCTGCGATCGGGGCTGGATATTTAACAACTGCTGCGCATCATTAAACGCATCCAGATCGGTCTGACTTCCTGTAATGAACAGAATGGCTGTCTGATGTTCACTGGCGTGGTCAAAAACTTCACGGGCACGGTTCTGTCTTGATGGCAACTGATGCAGGATGATCAGATCATAAGCTTCAAGGCTACCTTCAAAATCGGTGATTAGCATCGCTTCCACTTCGTAATGGTCATTATCCTCGAGCGATTTTTTTATGGCTCCCACATCGGGATGCGGGCTGTTTGCCAGAATCAGTACCTGTTGTCTCCCGTCTATCACATCTATAAAGAAAGACCTGCTGTTGTTTTCAAGGCTCACTTCATCCGGCACAGGCGACAGTGAGGCTTCATACCGCTGCATGCCGGCCTGATCGGCATCGAGGTAAAGACTTATTGTTTCAATGTGATGATTGGATGTGAATTCCAAAACTTCAGAAAACAATTCATTGCCATCGTGCGAAATGGTCAGTCTGCTATTCAGTCCGCGGCTCTCATATGCCTCAACTGTAACCTCCACAGGAAAGCGATTGCCAAGGTAGGTGATCCGGTTGTGATTGACGTCGCTCAGTATCACATCGCGACGAGGCAAGGTATCACCGAGGGCAACCGTGTAAATTGGGTAAGGCACACGGGAAGCGGCAAAAACGGGATTGATTCCCCTGTTGAATATTCCGTCGCCTGCCATAATAACTGCTCCGATATTTCTGTTACTATACCTGGCGTCAATCTCCCTGAAGACCTGAGACATGTTGGTGACACGTCCGGAAAAGTCAAACGTATCAATCAAACCAAACTCCTCACCGAAACCATACAACCTGGTATCAAAATCATCAGTCATTGTTCGGAGAAAGCTGTTTAACTCTTCCTGGTAATCACTCATGTAATAGGTGGAGTCGCTAACCATTTTAACAGAAGAAGAGTTGTCCTGGAGAAATAGCAAAAGCGGTTCCTCTACCTCATACATCCGTCTTTCGATCAGGGGAGAGAGAAGCAGAAAAGCGATCAGGCTGACTACCA
>SLNX01000127.1 GCA_007132825.1 Bacteroidales bacterium
AGTCCGACTGTCGCAGAAGCTGCAATGATATTGTGTATACCGATCATGTTACCCACGCCTCCTCCCATAATTTGCAAGCTAACAATAAGTATCCTGGAGATTCCCGTTTCTTCAGCTACGGCATATTGGAAAAGGGAAAACAACATGTTCGATACCGCATTGGATCCTGATATGAATGTACCAAGAGCTCCAATAAACGGACTCACAAAGGGCCAGATTGCGCCCGTTATATTGGAAATGTAAGCGGCAAGCATAAGTGGCATACTTGCCAAACCTTCCGGATTGTTGCCGGATTGCATCATCAGGCGCACCATGGGAACAGCGAAAATCAGAGCAATGGCCGGTCCTTTTATCCGGTCAAACGATTCTCTCCAGGCTGTTTTAATTTGTTTTTGATTCATACCAAAGAGAAAAATACTGAAAAGAGCAACAAATAAGAAGGGAAAAATGCCCGGATTTTTAAGTGGTTCAAACTCGATAAGTGTGGATGTTCCAAATATTGCCTCTGTATTCAAGGTTAATGCTCCCATCCATTCGTGAAAGGGTAGAAAACGCAATCTGCTCATAACTAACAAAGCCCCTATTAAAACATAAGGAGTCCAGGCCTTTTTCAGAGAAAAACCTGACGGCTCAGTTTCTCCTCCAGCCTCAGCATCAATTTTAATACCACCCATCCATGATGCTTTCCATTGTTTTCGTTCGGGGAAGTTCCATGTTTCTTTCGGAACGAGAAATCCTGCTTTGGTAGCTGGGATCAGGATGAGCAAACCCGCCAGTCCTCCAAGAATTGATGGAAATTCAGGTCCGAGGAATATGGCCACCAGCGCATAGGGTAATACGAAACATAAACCTGCAAATATTGCGTATGGCCAGATTTTCACACCCTCCCTAAAACTTTTGTTTTTTCCGAAGAAACGGGTTAGCATGCCAGTCATGATCAGTGGTACCAAAATGCCCGGAATGGAGTGCAGGATTGCTGTCCAGATTGCAAGTTGACGAATAAATGTATCAAATGTAATTCCATCTGCCAACATAACCTGTTCGATCTCTGGCAGGTTAAGAGAGCTTGCGGTCCCAATCAGAATGGGTGTACCAACGGCACCAAAAGAAACAGCTGTACTGTTGGCAATCAGTGCCACCATAACGGCAGCAAGGGCAGGGAATCCCAAAGAGAGCAGGAGAGGGGCTGCAAGCGCCGCAGGTGTCCCAAAACCTGCTGCACCTTCGATAAAGCTCCCAAAAAGCCAGGCAATAATGATCACCTGTATCCTTTTGTCTGGTGAAATATCAGAAAAACCCCGGTTAATGACAGCTATGGCGCCGCTTTCCCGAAGAATAAAAAGCAAGGTTAGTGCTCCAAACACGATCAGCAATATGTCAATGGCAATCACAAGACCATTTGCAGAAGCTGCAGCCACCCAATTTGGAGGCATATCCCATACAAAAAGCACAAGGAGTAATGTAAGCAGAAAAGAAACAGGCATGGCTTTCGTGGCAGGCCAGCGAAAAACAACCATCAGTGTAAAAACAGACAGAACCGGAAGTGACGCAAGTAATGCAAATAATCCATCTGACATTGCAAACAACTTATGTTTTTAAAGAATTCAAATCATCTAAACAATCATCATGCAATAATTGTTTATTAATTGTTTAACAATTAACAACTTTAGATATGGCAAAAATTGCATTTTTTTCAACACAGACATATGACAAGAATTTCTTTGAGAATAAATCAGATAAACATCATTTTGAGTTTTTCGAGACACGCTTGAAAAAAAATACAGTCCAACTGGCAGAGGGTTATGATGGTGTTTGTGTTTTTGTAAACGACAAATTGAATGCTGATATACTTAAAAAGCTTTCAGAAATGAATATTGGCCTGGTAGCATTGCGGTGTGCCGGATTCAATAATGTGGACCTTAAAGCTGCTGAGGAAAATAATATACGTGTTATGCGTGTACCCGCTTATTCGCCTGAAGCTGTTGCTGAACATGCAATGGCACTTATTCTGACACTCGCCAGGAAAACGCACAAGTCATACAATAGGGTAAGGGATGGGAATTTTTCACTGGAAAGGCTTACCGGTTTTAATATTTTCGGTAAAACAATAGGTGTTGTCGGTACCGGAAAAATCGGACAGGCTTTTATTCGTGTTGCCAAAGGTTTTGGAACAGAAGTGCTAGCATATGATAAATATCCCTCGGAGGAAATGAAAAAGAATGGCGTTAAATATATGGAACTGAATGAAGTGCTTGCTAAAAGTGATATTCTAAGTCTGCATTGCCCCTTGACGCCAGAAACACATCATATTATCAATAAAAAAACCCTTGAAAAGATGAAAAAAGGGGCCATGCTGATCAATACCAGCCGTGGCAAACTTGTAGATACCTCTGCAGTGATAGAGTCTCTTAAGGAAGATCATCTTGGATCTCTGGGTATAGATGTTTATGAGCAGGAGGAAAAGCTGTTTTTCCGTGATCTGTCAGAAGTGATCATCCGTGATGACCAGATCGCAAGGCTAATGTTGTTTCCCAATGTCTTGATTACAGCACATCAGGGCTTTTTTACAAAAGAAAGTCTTGAGGAAATTACCCGGATTACACTCAAAAACTTTGATGACTATGAAAACAAGCGGGAGTCAGAAAATGAGGTGAGCTGTAAGCTTTTGAAAGATTGCTGATGTTTAGGACAAAACTGGCAAGTAACATTTTTGATTGGAGTCTTTGCAGGATACCTTTACATACTGAATGATGTATCGGAACAGAAAGCACCGAAAGGCTCCATTTTTACAATTACCGAACCGGGCTATTTATTTGATGATCCACGTTTCTCATAAAAAACCGGTTTTAAGGTTGAAGCGGGTGACACCTTCACCAACATTCATCAAATCAAACATTTTGTCAACCTCATATTGCTTCGGTGAAAATCAGCGCAGATTTGTTGCCATTTCACAAGAAACCGTGTCTATTCAGATCAGAAAAACGTGGTCAAATGTTAGAAATTGTATTGAGTTTCTTATTGCAGGAAAAAGGTATACACAAAGAAATAAAAAACAATACACGATAACGTGCATTGTTAACAGATTATCCAGCGATAACATGGATATTATCTCGAAGCGGTATTCATGGCAGTTTGAAAGCCATCCACAAGCTCTTGAAACAGTTCTTTTACTGTTGTGATCTTTGTGGCCAGATATGCATTGGCTCCGGCAAAAGCAAAACCCTTTTTCATATTACCTTTGTAGGCATTGTAGAGTGCATTGATAATGCAATATGGAGTCTTTGACACGTCGCATGTCCGGATGCAGTGGTGGGGACACTTAATGGGTCGTCTTCGACCCTGGTTAGCTTCCTCAATAAAGCTGTTGTGAACAGCCCTCCCGGGCATTCCCACCGGGCTTTGAATAATCTCTATATCCAGCTCGGAAGCATTGATATAAGATTGTTTAAAGTCTGCTGAGGCATCACACTCTTCGGTTGTTACAAAACGGGTACCAAGCTGGACTCCAGCTGCCCCTTTTTGCATGATGTTGAAAATATCTGCTCCATTGTGAAGGCCGCCACCGGCAATAACCGGGATCTTTACATGATAGGCATCCTCAAATGTTTTGACCTCTCTTACTACCTCAGGAACAAGTTCCTCAAGCGAATAATGTGTGTCCTCAATCTGGTTATTTTTAAACCCAAGGTGCCCGCCTGCCTTTGGTCCTTCAACTACTATCGCGTCAGGAAGGTAGTTGTAGGTTTCTTTCCATTTGCTGCAAATTAGTTTTGCAGCCCTTCCTGAAGAAACAATAGGTGCCAGTTTTGTTTCACTACCCGGTGTTAAAAAGCCCGGCAAGCCGAGTGGCAGGCCGGCTCCGGAGAAAATAACATCCGCTTTTTCAGCGACGGCAGTTTTTACCAATTCAGCAAAATTTGACATGGCAACCATGATGTTAACTCCTATGACCCCTTTGGTTTTTTCCTTTGCAAGCCTCAGCTCTTTTTTTAAACCTTCGATATTAGCCTGCAGATAATCCAACGCGGGGTTGCGGTGCACAAAACCCAATCCGGCAGCAGATATAACACCAACACCGCCTTGATTGGCAACAGCCACAGCTAGCCCGGATAGCGAGATACCGACACCCATGCCACCCTGTATTATTGGAATCTGTATGTTTAAATTTCCTATTTTAAATGATTTCATAAACGTGTTCCTTTTCTTAATTGTAGTTATGTAAAGGTATTTAATAAAACTGATTATCAGTAAGTTTTAAACACAAATAACGTTAATTATTACTTGATGCTTTTAGTCGTTTACCGGATGTAGCTTCGGTTTAGAATGATAAGAGCCTGTTTAATTATGGATAGGTCTTACTGAATATTATTTATGCAATGTAAAAGAGATAAATATAATGTTTATCTTTGCGGCGATAATTACGAGTTGGGTTTTTCTTTGCCCCGTTTTAGAAAAGAATACTTTTCAACACAATTAATCTCTCCACCTCATTTTTTCGATTATCCTTGAAATCACCTGTATCATTGCAGGTATAAATCTATTATTATGATAACGACTTTTGAAAGTCTTGGTTTGACCATGCCGATTTTGCAGGCACTAAAAAGCAAAGGATACAAAGTACCAACACCTGTTCAACAACAAGCAATCCCATTGATTCTAAGTGGCAGGGACGTTTTTGGAAGTGCACAGACCGGCACAGGAAAAACGGCAGCATTTGCATTGCCCTTGCTGCATCTCTTATCAGAAAAACAACGTGTTGCAAAACACGCAAGGGTGCTTGTACTGGCACCTACCAGGGAGCTAACTCAACAAATCGGCGAGAGCTTCAGGTTATATGGACAAAATACACGTTTAAAGCAAACAATAATATATGGTGGCGTTTCACAGCAGGCGCAAGTTGACTCTTTGAGAAGGGGTAACGACATATTGATTGCTACACCCGGACGTTTACTGGACCTCCTGAATCAAAAGCATCTGAGCCTGCACGCTATTGAGCATTTTGTGCTGGATGAAGCAGACAGAATGCTGGATATGGGGTTTATTCATGATATTAAAAGAATCGTGCAACATTTGCCTGCCGAAAGACAAACGCTGATGTTTTCGGCTACCCTTTCCAAAGAAATTAAGCATCTTGCTTCAGGCATATTGAAAGATTTCGATAGTTTCAGTATTAAATCTGCAAAAAGCGATCCGGTCCAGACGCATGAGAAGGTGTATTACATCGATCGCTCGGCAAAAGCCAAATTACTGCAGCATCTTGTTTCTGAAGAGAGCATAGAGCGTTCGCTGGTATTCACACGGACAAAGCGCGGAGCTGATAAACTGGTGAAAATGCTTGCCCGCAAAGGCATCATGGCACAGGCCATTCACGGCAACAAGTCGCAGGCACAAAGGTTGCGTGCACTGAAAAGCTTTAAGGAGAATAAGTTATGCATGCTGATAGCCACCGATGTTGCTTCCAGAGGCATCGACATCCACGAGCTCTCCCACGTGATTAATTACGACATCCCTGAACAGACGGAAACCTACACCCACCGTATCGGAAGAACGGGTAGAGCAGGCCGCGAAGGCATTGCCTATTCATTCTGCAGTCCTGAAGAAAAAACATATCTGAAGGACATCCAGAAGTTCATTGGGAAACAGATACCGGTTGCATTGCATCCATTCAGGGCTATCGGATAGTTAATGTTATATCTGCCGTAGATCGGCAATCCGAGCCTTGCTGGCCAACATTTCTGGCACTGGACAACCCAAGTGCTGTCCGTATCGCCATTCCCGGGTAAAATATGCAGGCCGGCCAAGTCCGGCCTGAACTCTCGTCTATTCTACGGAAGCGTAAAGAAACGCAATCTCCTCCTGCCATTTGCTCTCATCCGGTGTTTCGAGGATCATGGGGATATTGTCAAACCTGGGATCATTCATGATGCGGATAAACACTTCTGCGCCGAGTGTTCCCTGACCGATCGTGTCGTGGCGGTCGACGCGCGATGCGTGGGCCTTCTTTGAGTCATTGAGGTGCATCCCCTTTAGATACTTGAATCCGATGATCTCATCAAATTTCCTGAATGTATTTTCAAAACCTTCTGCAGATTTGATTTCATAGCCAGCTGAATAGGTGTGAGCAGTATCTATGCAAACACCGACACGTTCCTTGTCTTCAATGTGGTCGATAATGAAACGGATTTGTTCAAAAGTATATCCCAGGTTAGTTCCCTGCCCTGCGGTATTCTCAATTACTGCGAGAACCCCTTTGGTTTTGTCTAGTGCAATGTTGACCGATTCAGCGATGATTTTCATGCAACTTTCTTCATCTGTGAGGTTCAGATGGCTTCCCGGATGAAAATTTAACCTATCGATGCCGAGTTGCTCACAGCGCTGCATTTCATCGAGAAAAGCAGTTCTCGATTTCTTTAATGATGACGGATCGGGATGCCCGAGATTGATCAGGTAGCTGTCATGTGGCAATATCTGAAACGGTTCATAGCCATATTTTGCGCAGTTTTCCTTAAAAGCTTCAATGCTTTTTTTCTCGAGGGGTTTGGAGTACCATCGCTTTTGGTTTCTGGTAAACAGTCCGAAAGCTTTTGCTCCAATATTATGTGCGTTTATGGGCGCATTTTCAACACCTCCCGAAGCACTAACGTGTGCACCAACATACTTCATGAATAATGATTTTGTTCAGATTTGAATTATTTATAAAAATATCGTGTCCTTAACAAAAAAGGTTGCTAAAGATACAAAAGATAGGCAATCCGGCAAGCAATGAAAGGTAATTGACCGATCAGAAGTACTCTCCGAGGATGTTTCCAAATATTGCCGCGCCGAGGATGAGCAAAAACATCCCAAGAACAAAGAAAACCAGGTACCAGAGCAAGGTTGCCTTTGCCCAGTTGGCTTTGCATGGATTTGTTGAATTGCCAAATGCCCACACAAAGAGAAGGATGAGTCCGATCAGGGGAAGTGCTGCAATGAATAGGGTTGCGAACCAGTCGCCCGTGCTTACATTCTTGTGAATCGGTTGTTGAACTTGATTTTGAACGGGTTGTTGTACTGGATTTTGGTTTTGGGTTTGGGTTTGGTTTTGGTTTTCCATTTTTTTGTAGATTAATGATGGTGGTAATGAATCAATAAAGATACAAATAAATAATTATTAGATAAAAATTAGGAAAAAAACATTAAAAAAGGGCCACCAAACAAATGGTGACCCTTTAAATTCGTTATCAATCTTTCCTATCTGGAAATTTGAACTTTTTGAGTATGAACACCACTTGCTGAAGTAACCTGTAAGAAATACATGCCACTTTCGAGCTGGGTTACATCAATGTTAAAGATATTTTGGTGCGCAGAATTGCGATATACAACCTGCCCAAGTATATCAATCATTATAATGTTAGTGATCATCTCACTGGAGTTAATTGAAATGTGATTGCTCGCCGGGTTGGGATATACCTCAAGTTGATTTGCAGCAACATCACCGATATCAGTACCATCAGGATCAAGAACCACTTCAACCTCTACATTACCGTCAGCGACAACAAACTCACCAGTATAATCGTAATAGAAATCCGCAACAACCGTAAAATTATAATGGTCTGGTGTTAGTTCTGCACCATATTGACCTTCTTCCATTGCATCACCTTCAATAATCACGGTGGCGTGGTCTACATCCCAACCGTACTTATCGGTAATTACAAATGTTACCTGGTAGAAGGGAAGCATGGCAACTGATACAACGACATGGTCATCAACAATTTCAAAGGTCCCTTCATAATCTGCATA
>SLNX01000020.1 GCA_007132825.1 Bacteroidales bacterium
CCTTTGTCGTGATCTAATTCCAGTGAACCATTTAGCTGATCTTCAACGAGTAATTTTACCAAATTAAGGCCAGAGTAATCATTGTCAGATAAAAAATCACCAGGGTTGAAACCAGGGCCATAGTCCTGAACCTCTAAAGTACAAATGTTTGAATCAGTTATGGAAAAAACAATGTTTATCACAGGTTCTGTATTTTTATCTTTATTGTTATGATACGCATGTCGGATTGCATTGTTTAACAACTCATTGGCAACCATTGCAAGTGGTAGTGCCTGATCAACCCAAACCAGAGTCGAGGTTGCATTGATATTTATATAAATTTTGGCATTCATTTGCCATGAATCACAATAGGTGTCAGCCAAAGATTCTAAAAACCTCCCACAGTCTACCAGCCCGTATTTGTCATCAGTAAGAACCTGATTGTTTAACAATAAAATGGTATTGATTCGATGGTACAAGATTCTTTCTCTGATTTGATCTGTCGATGAGGAGTCTGTATTGCTTTTCAGCCGGATCAGGTTGAGGATGATTTGGATATTATTTTTCACACGTGTCTCTATCTCCTTCATCATCACTTCCATGTTGTTTATTTCTGCTTTAATGGACTCCTCAGCAAGTTTACGCTCAATCATTTTCTGTTTGGTTGCCACAAGAGATTTCATGAGTTTCTCCGTATGCCTGTCTACCTGCAATTCAAGATCACCGCTAATGGTCTTTAAGGAGGTTTCTATATCCTTTAGTCGATTTATTTCCTCCTGAAGCGCAATCGCTTCACGCTGATCGGTTCCGTAAATTGCAATTCCAAATCGATCGCCAAAACTGTCCTCTAAACTGGTAGCAGACAACGATACAGGAATACTCATACCATTTTGGCTTTTAATATTTACATATATTAAGCCACCTTCACCATTGATCCGGGTTTCATTAAGCAGATTAGTGATCTTAAGCTGTTCTTTAAAGAGCTGAGGTATACGAATGCCTTTAATCTCCGACATCTGACGCCCTGATAATTGTGCAACATATGGATTAATTTCAAAAATAGTACCACTTTCATCGCAAAAAAACAGCAACTGTTTCAATTCAAGTAATAGCTTATGCGAGGCTTTGGCAGGGTCAGGGGGGGAAAATTGATAATGAATAAAACCATATCCAATCGTAGCAAACCAGGGCAATAACAAGTAATGTGGCATTCTCATGTAATAGGTAACTGAAGGATCGGAAATAAAAAAATCGGATAGAATTAAACTGACAGCAAAAACATTTATTGCAACAACAGTAATAAGTATTCTTCTTTTTTGTTTGCGCCATAATTGTTTTTTCCGCCAATTGTTGAACGCTATAAAGAAGGAAACAGTAAGAATCAATAGAAGGCCATAATGCAAACCGTAGGCAATTTGGTTTGTCCATACCCAATCTTCCAACAGATGCAGCCTGGATTGATCAAACGAATACAAAACAGCAATCATAAAAAGGCTTAACCCCCCACCAAAAAAGATGAAGAAAAAGAAAAGAATATCATGTTTCAGGCTATTTCTGGGGTGACCTGTTAGCAAGAGGTTAAAACGAAACAGTAGTGGAAAAAGTGCCCCGTATCCTGCAAACCTCAAATAAACAATTTGAACTTCCATCGCACCCTTAACAAAAAAAAGCAGGTTGATGAGAGAAAATAAGGCAAGATATAGTGTAATCGCAAAGAACCATCTGTTTAGCGGTGCTTCAGGATTTTTCCATAACATATATATACCCGTTTGCAGGTAGAAAACAAAAACCAATGAAGACAAAATAGTAAAATCAGTCATAACCCTTGTTTTTGGCCACATTCAAAAGCAACACGAATAAATGCTCCCTTGTGATTCAGAAAAGATATCGACCCTTTTAAAATGTCGCACACCAACAATTCGACAAGTGATAAGCCTATTTTTTTCAGCTTTGGCTGTCCGTTGTGCAAAACCATACCTTTTCCATTGTCCTGAACATGGATCACACATTCATGGTTTTCAAAAAAAACATCTATATCGATACGCGCCTGCATCCCTGAATGATTTGCTTGTTTTTCGTCTGAAAATGCATGTTGAAAGGCATTGCCTAGCAGCTCAAAAATAATTACACCACAAGGAATAGCCTCATTTATAGATAAAAAGCTATGCTGAAATGAAGGATAAAACCGAATGTGTGATTTTTCCGGTATGATGCTTCGAAACTCTCCGATAACTCTCCCAACAAATCCTTTCAGATCAATTTTCCCAAGGTAGGGTGTATCATAAAGATAATCGTGTATCATCGAGATCGTTCTTATACGATTGGCAATACTTTCGTATTTGGCCTTTGATTTTTCATCCACAATAAACTTTCCGTGTTCTATATTGATAAGAGATATGATCATCTGAATGTTATTCTTCACACGGTGGTGAAGCTCCCGCATCATCTCTTCTTTATTTTTTAACTCTATTAATATTTTTTTTTCTGCCTCTTTCTGCAACAACTGCTCAACATTTAAAGTTTTCTGGGTACTTATTAGCTCTGCCTTACGTACATTTATTCTGTTCTCAAGTTCCTGATTGCGGGAAATCAATTTTTGTTCAGCAATCTTTCGCTGCTTTCTTTGTTGATATAAAGCCTGAGTTTGCCGATAGTCGGAAGCAATTAATAAATATCCAACCATATTCCTAAAAGCATCATAAACTTTTGTAATACGGAGTGAGACAGGAATAGATGAGCCATCTTTGGACCGAAGCATACAAACAAGATCTTCGGTTTTATAATTCATAGAAATATCATGCATTTTTTTTGCCACCATTCCTGCTGGCTTAAAAAAGTAATCCGGCTCTTTATTGATCATTTCTGAGATACTGAATTTCAACACATCCAAACAGTGTTGGTTTACAGAATATATCAAACCATTGTGATCAATGTAAAAGACAAACTCCCTGATTCTGCGTATAAAAATATCGGAAATCGTTTCCCTGAAGAATGTTTGGGGATGGACCAATATTGTTGAAAAGAAAATGGCAACTGCCATTGGGACAGCAGCCAAATGCACCATCGCAGGTAATACCGGGGTTGATGTAACTGGCAAAACGACATGACCTAACACGCTCAGTATTAAAAACAAGGTAAAGGATACAAAGAATAATTTTGATTGGATTCTGATTTTTTTGATTTGAGACTTTCTTGATTGAAAAAAAAACTTTCTGGCCAATGCGAAGCCAGCAACAGAAGTTCCGAGGTTGTAAGACAAAGCAATATAAACCCAAAACGACTGGACATTCACATCAAAATACCACATGCCTGATGAAGCACGATAATAAATCATCAACGATTGCGGATGGACAAGATAACGTATTAGCAGGATGGTCGCAAGTGCCCCAACTGCATATTTCAGAATGCCGGACATCCTCCCTGAAGGTTTTCCCGACACATGGATCATAAATAGCAAAAGAAAAAAAGGAAGAAAAATCCAGCCAAAAATATTAATTCGATCAAAAAGGTATACCAACCTGACATTATCCGATAACTGGATCAAGGCAAAAAACAGGGAAATCCAGGCAAGTGAAAAGAGACTGTAAGCAAACAGGCGGTTGCTTTTAGCTACAGGTTTCCTGAATAAAAGAAATAATCCTGCCTGCAGGTATAACAAAAAAACCACCAATGAAAAGAAAACAAAAAGTATCATCTTATCGACTGTAATTCGTTACAGCCTGTAAGCAAACCGATACAGGCTTACTGATCAGCCAGGAACCGCTCAGCCTCAATGGCGGCCATGCATCCCGTGCCCGCAGCCGTAACAGCTTGCCGATACACATGGTCCTGAACATCTCCGGCTGCAAAAACGCCAGGCACATTGGTTTGGGTTGAATCAGGCTTCGTAATTAAATATCCATTCCCATCCATATCAAGCTGGCCTTTAAAAATACCACTGTTGGGCTTATGACCGATCGCAACAAAGAAACCTTCCACATCTAGTTTTGAAATCTCACCGGTCTTGACATTTTCAATCATCACACCATTCACGGTTTGATCCCCAACAATCTCTTTTGGGACGTGATTCCATACCAGCTCAATGTTTTCTGCTTTCATCACCCTGTGCTGCATCGCCTTGGATGCACGCAGCTCATCACGCCGGTGAATCAGGTAAACCTTTTTACAAAGTTTCGCCAGGTAGGAGGCCTCCTCGCAGGCTGTATCGCCTCCACCAACAACAGCTACCGTCTGACCCCGGTAGAAAAAACCATCGCACGTGGCACAGGCCGAAACACCAAAGCCATTGTATTTCTGTTCCGATTCAAGGCCAAGCCACTTTGCCGAGGCCCCCGTGGATATGATCAGCGTTTCTGCAAAAATCTCTTTTTTCTCATCTATAACAACCTTGAATGGACGTTTTGACAGATCTACAGATGTAGCTATCCCAAATCTTACATCCGTGCCGAAACGCTCGGCCTGCTTCTGGAAATCAACCATCATGTCAGGACCCTTGACTCCTTCCGGATATCCGGGATAATTCTCCACATCAGTAGTAATCGTCAACTGGCCGCCCGGCTGAAGACCCTGATACATAACGGGCCTGAGGTCAGCCCTTGCAGCATAAATAGCCGCCGTGTATCCGGCCGGACCACTTCCAAGAATTAAACATTTAACGGTTTCTTTCTGATCACTCATGATATATGATATTTAAAGAATAAAACAAAATGAAAACTAGTAACTGTGCAAAAGTACACCATTTTCCCGTTTCTGCATATCCGAATCCAACCGTGTTACTCCAAATTCCTTCTAAAATCCAATAATTATCAGGAATGGAATGATATTTGAAGCATTATTTACATATATGTTTGCAAATATATTGTAAGTTTGTAACAGTGTTGACAAATAAGCAAACCAAAATACACAGATATGAAATCCCAAATTATTTTATCAGGCATACTTGTTTTTTTAATGATCCTCACGGCCTGCTCTCACAGGGCATATAAAGATGGAACCCAAATGGAAAAAACCGAAATCAGTTCAATAGCGCAGGGAAACAATGAATTTGCATTTGACCTGTTAAAAGAGATCCCGTATGAAAGAGACAACATGGTAATTTCTCCTTTCAGTATCTCTACGGCTCTGGCCATGACCTATGCAGGTGCCAGAAACGTAACCCTTGAGGAGATGGCAAAGGTAATGCATTTCGATAGGGATCAGGTCCTTTTCAATGCCAACTTTGGAGCATATATCAAAGCCATCAATAACATTGCAAAAGAGCACGTTGAGCTCAATATCGCCAACAGCATATGGGCACAGCAAGACTATAGCTTTATCCAAAGCTATTTTGATCTGATTGAAGATGTTTATGATTCAGAAACTTTTCAGGTAGACTTCAGAGCCAACAGAGAAGCGGTAAGGGAGGATATCAACAACTGGGTCTACGACGAAACAAGGGAAAAAATCAAAGACCTGATTGCTCCCGGTGTCTTAACCGATGATACCAGAATGGTATTGGTTAATGCCATTCACTTTCTTGGACCATGGCTTAAAGAGTTTGACCCGGAACAAACACGGAAAAACCATTTCTACCTGCAAGGCAGAGAGTTTGTAATGACTGATTTCATGCATAGCACAGACACCCTACCCTATTTTGAAGATGAATCGATGCAGGTACTTGAAATGCCCTACTCCGGAAATAATTTCTCTATGGTGATCCTGCTGCCTAAAGAAACGCCCGAAATGGAATCCATCGAACAATCGCTTAACAACGAGACTTTTAACAACATCTTAAATCGATTGGAAAGTAAAGAGGTTGACATCGCCATTCCGAAATTTGAAGCGGAAACAAAACTTGATCTGGACGAGGTATTGATGGGAATGGGAATGGTTCAGCCATTTAACAGGTATGCTGATTTTTCAGGAATGTCAGGAGATTTAGACCTCAAAATTGATAAGGTGATCCACCAGGCAATGATTGAAGTAGCGGAAGAAGGTACGGAAGCAGCTGCCGCAACCGCCGTGGTCGTAATCAGAAAAACCTCCATAGACCCCGACCCCAGAACTATGTTCATTGCCAACAGGCCATTTATGTTCTTCATTAAGGAAAATGAGCACAACAGCATCCTGTTTGCAGGCAGGGTGATGAATCCATCCAACTAAATCAACAAGCAGTCAATAAAATTTAATCAAGAGCGACGTACACCATATTACATGCGATTAACGTACATATATTTATGAGATTATTATTTAATGTTTTTACATTCCTGTTTCTGTTTACATTCGCCCCAACAACTCAAGCCCAAATGTTTGAAGATTTTGAAGAGGGGAATAAAACCTCTTATGCACCAGCCAGTGTGAGTCTTGAAACAGGATCCTGGTTCTTTGATGATGCCCTGATCGGGACACTGGAACAGGATAAGAAAAACGGATACCGTTCTGCACGGATTCGCAACGGATTTATACGAATGGACTTTTGTTATCCACAAGGAATGAGTGAATTATCTGTATACGCGGCAAACTTCAGCTCCGATACAGGCGGCGAACTGCAGGTGAGGTATTCTACCGATCAGGGTCAAACATGGAGTGATTTGGGTGACGCGATACCTCTTACCGATGAGCTTACAGAATATACAATTCAACCAAACATTTCGGGCAATGTCAGGCTTAAATTTGAGAAAGCTTCAGGAAACAGGATCAATGTAGATGATGTCTTAATCAGCGATTACATTGAATTCACGGAAGAACCTGCCATATTACTCCGGATGAACGGTATTCTTTATGAGAATGGCAGCACATTTGATTATGGGACAAACACCGGTTCTGCCAATGCAGTGCTGCAAATTCGTAACACCGGCAATCAGGATCTTGTTATTTCATCTCACGATATCAGTGGCAATAATTTTTTTGTTGACGGCGATTTAAATGTAAATCTCGCCTACCTGGAGTCAGCCATTTTCAATTTGTCCTTTTCGTCAGATGAACCAGGCATTTTTGAGGAATCACTGACTTTGGAAACAAACGATCCGAACAACCAGGTTTTTGTTCTTAATCTCAGGGCTGAAACCCTAGATACTTCCAGCCCCATTTCCATCGCTGAAGCCCGGCAATTGGAGATGGGAACCATTGTTACGGTAAGCGGATATGTTACTGTAGCTGATCAGTTTGCCGGGCCTGTTTATTTCCAGGATGAAACAGGTGGAATAGCTTGGTATAATGATGAAATCATGCGTGAGCAATACCTTGTTGGTGCGGTAATCGGAGACTCTTTGCTCGTCACCGGTGAGTTAGGACACTTTAACAATCTGCTCCAAATCATTGATGAAAGCAGCTTTGAAGTGTTTCCGGAATCAAACACACAAGTGGAGCCACTCAGCATTACTATCGGACAACTGAATTCCGGCAATTATGAAGGAATGTTGATTCGTATCGAAGAAGTGGATTTTGAAGATGAAGGAATCTTTTCAGGAGGAACAAATTATGAAATCTCTGACCCAAGCGGAATAGGACAACTGAGAATTGACAACTTCACCAACATTCCAGGTTCCATAATTCCGAACAGTACAGTTTCGGTAACAGGTGTTGCAGGAAGGTTCATCAACACACACCAGATACTGCCTCGATTTAATGAAGACATTGTAGTATTGAGCGGTCCGATCATCACATCAGCTCCGCCCTATGAATCATCTGCTACACAACACTCAATCACTTTTGAGTGGGAAACGGTTCATCCGGGTCATTCAGAGATTCGTTATGGGCAGA
>SLNX01000209.1 GCA_007132825.1 Bacteroidales bacterium
AAGAGGTTGTAAATGTTGTAAGGAAGCAGTGTCTTCAGGTCGGCACCTGCCAGGCCGGGGATCACCTCGTTGATCATGGCGGCATCCTCTCCCAAAACCTTGATGAAGCTTTCGTTCGATTCTATCACTTTCAGTTTTTCATCAACGATCACCGCCGCCGAAGGGAGGTTCTTAAGCAGGGCAGAGGTGGTTTCGGAACGTTGCTTGACTTTCTGGTGTTCGCTGTGAAGCTCCTTGTCTTTCTCTGCCAGCTTGTCAAGCTGCTGTCGAAGCTTGTCATTATTGCTCTTTAATGTTTTAATATATTCCTGTTTGCTTGAAAGGGAATAATTCAGACACATTTCTGGTTTAGACAATCCCTGGCTGATCGACCTTGCAAAATCGTGACAGTTCCTGAAGCCGCATGCATTGCAAGAGGCCGATTCTCCCAGACGTTTGCCGAGGCTCTTTATGATTTCTTCCACGCTGTCCGGATCAGGATCGGGAAGGCGCTGATCGTCTTTGATGAAATTCCGGTTCAGATCCAGTTCTCCATATTTCTTCATATCCAGCTGCCACTGCTTTTTGTCAAAGCTCTTGAGACGTTTGTGCACATAATCGGTAACCAGCGAACGGCGCAAAAACTGATTGCTGCGGTCGGTGGTGCCCGGTCCGGTCAGGCATCCGGAATGGTAAAAGATATTGAAGTGTTTTTTCAGGTTCTCTGTATGCGTGCTGAACTCATCCACAGCGTCAAGCATGTTGTTTTTTGATTCAACGGTGATCACGTTGCCTTTGAGCAGCGACTCATCGATGCCGGCTGCATAGAGGATGCCGTTGCTGATGGGGTAAAGTGAGCCCAGATATCCGATCGGGGGATCAAAGTCAGAATACTCCACCTTCGACTCTTTGATTTCAAACTTTTTGAACAATGCACGCAACTCACTGAAAGTCAATACAGCATCCACCTTTCCCTCATCATCGCTGAGCCGGGCATCGTGTCTGGCCGACAGGCACGGACCGAAGAATACCACCTTAAGATCCTTCCCGTAAGCAGCACGCACCACTTTTGCGGTGGCGGTCATGGGAATTTCAATAGGTGCCAGGTTATCGGTCAGCTCCGGATAAAACTTCTCAATGTAAGACACCAGTGAAGGGCAGTTGGCAAGTAAATAGTATTTCCCTTTGAAATTTGACAGAAGATCGTGGGTTTTCTTTGCTACCAGGTCCACCCCAAAGGATACTTCATTTACATAATCAAACCCCAGGCGCCGGATCATCTCCACAAACTTCCTGTAGTCAGTGATATCCGGAAACTCCCCACTGATCGTAGGGTCTACGATTGCCGCCACTTTATCCTTAGAATTAAGCAGGCTGATGCATTTCTCCATGTCACTGATGTGGGAGACGGCATCAACGGCACAAACATTAAGGCAGCTGCCACATCCAATGCAACGCGCATGGTTTACAACAGGCATCCCGTCCTTTCCGCGTGTTGTAATGGCTTTTACCGGACATGCCCTGATGCAGGCATAAGACTTATTACATCGGTCATGATCTATACGTATGGTTTCCATGTGTCGGGCAAATTGATCAATTTTGGGGTTCAGGCATCATGCTCATAATCAGTATGACAGACTCTTAATACATTATTTATCAGATGAAAAGAATTCATCCAGTACACCGGTAATTTCGTCGGGCATCACCTTTTTGTGAGTTTTGTCATTGAGGATCAGTACAGGTCCCTGTTCACAGATGCCCAGACAATGTGCGCCACGAAAGGTGATATCAACTTCCAGACTATTTTCTTTCAGATAGTTACGAATAATGCCAAGCGCTACCTTGTTACCCCTGGAAAAACAACTGCTTCCCATGCATATGACGATCTCTTTCTGCTTTTCCCGGCTCATGCCTAAACCCAATTTTTTTATCATTTTATATTTAGATAACAAAAATAAAGAAAGCTTTTGACAAATCCGGTTAATTCCTTCACATCTTGTGTATTTTATTGTTCATCAATCAGGTAATTTTTCCTTACATGATAAAATAATCGGTTTTTTTAATATTGTAACTCTTTGTTAATAAGTAGTTTAATGTGCTTTGAAACAATTTGCCAATAATGTAACCCGTTTTCTGTGTGTATGTTCTGTATTTTTTTCCGATATTTGTTGAGTATTGTGAAATTTATATCAACACAAAATTAATGGGTGTTTCATTGGAAAAAATTTTTGAAAAGTTTCCGAACAGACGTCGCGAGGATATGATCCCTCTCTTGCAGGCCATCCAGGACAACCATGGCTTTTTGTCGGAGGAGATCATCTCAGCAGTTGGTGATTATCTCCGCATCAGCGTTAACAAAATTTATGGGGTTGCTACTTTTTATGATAATTTTCGTTTCGGACCGGTCGGGAAGTTCCACATCCGGTTGTGCCACGGAACAGCATGTCATGTTGCAGGTGGCGGCAGTCTTTTAAAAGAGCTTGAGCGTATATTGAAAATTTCAGACGGTGAGTGTGACAAACAGGGATTGTTCAGCCTCGAGGTGGTGAGCTGCATTGGTGCATGCGGACTTGCTCCGTTGATAGAGGTGAATGACATGTATTACACCAACCTGGATCTGCAAAGTTTAAAGGAGCTCATTGAATCGTTCAGGGAAAAGGAAAATTCAGCGTTATGACATTAGAAACCATTCATGATGTCCGCGATTTTTTGATTCGTAAGGTGTTGCTTGATCCACAACGCCACAAAGATCCGTCGTTGAGGAAGCCATTGTCATACATAGCCGGTGAACGGGTTTATAAGCCCCGGATCTATGTTGGAATGGCCAGTTGCGGCAGAATTGCCGGAGCAGAAAAAACCCATCAGGCAATAAAGGGTTACCTCAACGACAATCAAACAGATGCGGACCTGGTAGAGGGTGGATGCGTAGGTTTTTGCGCAGCTGAGCCCATTGTAGATGTACAGCTTCCCGGCAAGGCACGGGTATCGTTTGGCAATGTAACAGCAGATAAGGTGCAGCTTTTGCTTGATGAAGTTTTAAATGGCAATTTGCCTGAGATGCCTGTGATAGGGCAATATAAGGATCCGATCTTTCAGGAATGGGAAGGGGTGGAGTCAATCAACGAGCATCCTTTTTTTGCCTCACAACAGCGCATACTCCTTGATCATTGCGGTATTTTGGACCCCGTATCGGTTGCAGCCTATATTGCCAAAGGGGGTTACCAGGCTTTTGTGGATACAATTTCCCGGCATACACCTGAACAGGTTTGTAACCTGGTTGAACAGAGCCAGCTTGCTGGCCGGGGCGGAGGAGGCTATTCCGCCGGAAGGAAATGGGCCACCGCGCTGCAGTATGGCGGTGAACAGAAATACTTGGTCTGCAATGCCGTAGAAAGCGATCCGGGCAGCTACATGAACCGGGCCATCATCGAAAGCAATCCCCACCGTTTGATTGAGGCTGTTCTTATTGCCTCATATGCCATTGGTGCTGGAAAAGCTTTCATATTTATAAGAAAAGAATTCAAACTTGCCATCAGGAGATTGAACCAGGCAATAGAAGAGGCACGTGAATATGGCATCATCGGTCATCATATCTTTGACTCCGGAGTAAACATTGATGTTGTGGTGAAGGAGGGTGCCAGGGCTTTTGTTTGCGGCGAGGAAACCGCCCTGAACAACAGCATTGAAGGGAAAAGAGCCATGCCGGCATCCAAACCGCCCTATCCGGCCGAAAGAGGACTTTGGGATAAGCCAACCATCGTAAACAATGTGGAAACCCTCTTTAACGTGCCCCTTATTATCAAAAATGGTCCTGAGTGGTTTTTAAAGCTGGGAACTGAGAAAAGCAAGGGAACCAAGCTGTTTACCCTTTCGGGGAATATGAAGTATTATGGAACCGTTGAGGTACCTATGGGTATCAGCTTCAGGGATGTGATTAACCAGGTGGGTGGCGGACTGAAAAATGACAAGGCGTTTAAGGCCATTGTGCTGGGCATCAATAGTGGAAGCTATATTGTTGAAGAGACTCTTGACACACAGATCGATTTTGAAGCTTTGAAAAACATCGGAGCGGCGCTTGGAAGCGGAGCATTTGTGGTTCTCGATGAAGAGGTGTGTATGGTTGACATGGCCAAATTTTTTACAGCATTCTTTAAAAAAGAAAGCTGTGGAAAGTGTATTCCTTGCAGGGAAGGGACGGCCCGAATGCTCGAAATCATGAATCAGGCCACAAGAAGGCCCTCTGAAGACCAGTCTTTCCAAACCCTGGAGCGGTTTAAGGGGGTGATGCAGCTGAAAAGCCTTGCCGGTGTGATCAGGGATACATCCTTATGTGCCCTGGGAAAATCTTCACCAATGGCAATACTTAATACGCTCAAATTTTTTAAAAAGGAGTTTGATGCGCACATTTTCGAGAGGAAGTGTCCGGCAAACCATTGTACAGACCTTAGGATCTTTGTCATAGATGTTGAGGCTTGCACAGGATGCACTGCCTGCCTGAAAAAATGCCCGGTAGATGCCATCATCGGGTCACCGCGTTACCCCCATTTCATCGTCAGGGAAAAATGTATCGCTTGCGGGTCTTGCTATGATGTGTGTAAGTTTAATGCCGTATTGATTAAATAGCATCATTAATGTTTTGATATGGATTTTCAGATCGAAGTAAATAATAAGCATATCAAGGTAAAGGAGGGTGAAACGCTGCTTACTGCTTTGCGGGGTCATGGCATCCGAATCCCAACCCTTTGTCACATGAACCGTTTTTCACCTACGGGGGCATGCCGGTTATGTGTTGTTGAAGTGGAAGGGAAACGTGACCTGATCACTTCATGCTCATTCCCGGTGGAGGATGGGATGAAAGTGAAGACCAATTCCCGTCGCGTGATACAGGCTCGTAAGGCTTTGGTGGAACTGTTGTTGTCAAACCATCCCGACGACTGCCTGTACTGTGTAAGAAATGGCCACTGCGAGCTGCAATGGCTTGCTGAGTCGATGAACATAAAGGAGCGGAAGTATTTTGGAAATAAGAACACCCATTACCCCGATTATTCAAGTACCAGTGTAGCCCGTGATCCTGCTAAGTGTATCTTGTGCAGCCGCTGTGTGCGTATTTGTGAGGAGGTGCAACTGGTTACCGCCATCGACTTCATTTCAAGGGGTAACCAAACAATGGTCAACAGTGCCTTTAATAAAGGGTTGAACGTTTCCAGCTGCATCCATTGCGGACAGTGCATCCAGGTTTGTCCAACGGCGGCACTGACCGACATTTCTCACCAGGAAAAAGTGCTTGCTGCACTCGACAAAAAAGATGTCAGGGTAATGTTTATGATCAGCCCCTCCGTGGCAGCTTCCATTGCAGATATCTTGGGCCTAAAAATAAAAGACAACCCGCTTGAACTGATCTGCAGTGCCCTGAGGCGATGTGGTGCTGACAAAGTGTTTCACCTGGGTGCCGCATCAGATATAAACATTCGTGAGGAAGCAAGCAACCTTGTCCGGAGCATCCAAAATGCCGGAAATGGCATGCCATTGCTCTCCTCTTGCTGTCCGGCCTGGGTCCGCTATGTGGAAGAGTTTCGTCCCGAATGGATAACGTCACTATCGAAAACAAAATCACCTCAGCAAATCATGGGTGCATTGATCAAGACGAATTATGCCAATCAAAATGGTATTCCGGTGGAGCAGGTTTACAATGTGGCGGTGATGCCATGCGTCGGAAAAAAATATGAAGCTTCCAGAGAGGAGAATACCCACAAAGGGATATCGGAAACGGATGCGGTACTTACAGTGCGTGAGCTCCTTCAGCTTCTGCGCAGCTGTGGGCTCGATATAACCAATACGGAGGGAGAGTTGCTGGATAAACCTTTTGACCAATCCTCAGGGGCTGCCTGGAAAATGGGTTATTCGGGAGGAAAGGCTGAAGCGGTGGCACGTGAGGCATTTTTGATGATGGGTGGCAAGCCGGATGCATTTAAATTCAATGCACCAAAAAACATTTCGGGAAGAAAAGAGACAAAAATACAGATTGGCGGAAAGCAGGTTGGCTTTGCCTGGGTGAGCTCAATCAGTGACGCGGAGGAGTATTTGCAACAGCTCAGTGAGGATGGCCGTGAAGATATCCATTACGTAGAGATAATGGCTTGCCTGAGTGGTTGCGCAGGTGGTGGCGGACAGCCAATAAGCCGGGGCTTTGAACAGGTCATCGCGCGAAAAAAGCTTTGCATGGAGATGGAAAAAAACTGCGATGTAAGCGATCCAAAGGATAACCCTGCACTCAAGGCTTTTTTCGGAGATGATCAGTTTCTTTCGGAAGATGACGAGGTAAAAAACTGGCTGAGAACCGATTTTAAGGAGCGCCGGGTGGTTAAGTAATATTTTTAAGATTATGGCTGAAAAGCATAAAAACGCTGAGATCATATACACGGTCAAAGACCGCTGCAAGGTTTGCTATACCTGCGTGCGCGAATGTCCGGCCAAGGCGATCAAAATTGCGAACGGACAGGCGGAGATCATCCCTTCGCGCTGCATTGCATGCGGCAACTGCATACGCGTGTGCAGCCGCGATGCCAAAATGTTTGCTTTCTCCATCGATAAGGTAAAGACGCTGTTTCATGAACATGCACCTGTTGCTGCCATCGTTGCACCCAGTATCGCCGGTGAATTTACAGATATCCACGATTACAGACACTTCGTTGGCATGATACGGGCACTGGGCTTCGACTATGTTACAGAGGTTGCATTTGGCGCCGAGCTGATCGCAAACAAGTATAAAGAACTCCTTGAGTCCAAACCCGGCAGGCCGCTCATCTCCACCAGCTGCCCTGCCATCGTTAGCTACGTGGAGAAACATCATCCGCAAATTATAGATTCCCTGGTACCTGTGGTATCGCCAATGATCGCAACAGCCAAAGTGGTAAAGGAGAAATATGGCCAGAATACCCGAATTGTATTTATCGGCCCCTGTATTGCAAAAAAGGTGGAAGCTGCTGATGAACAGTTTGACGGGCTTATTGATGAGGTGATCTCCTTTGTAGAGCTTAGGCGCATGTTTTCTGAAAAAAAACTTACAGAACACAATGTGGAGCCTTCTGAGTTTGATCCGCCGATAGCTGGTAAAGGAGCCATTTTTCCAATAAGCGGCGGAATGCTGCAAACAGTTGACCTCGAAGAGGATTTTGTGAAAGGCGACATCATCGTGGCGGAAGGCAGAAGAGACATCATTGAGGTGCTGCGTGAGTTTGAAGAGGGATACCTGGAAGCGAAAATGTTTGACCTGTTGTGCTGCAACGGATGTATCAATGGCCCCGGAATGAGCCACAGCCGTCAGTTTTTCTACAAGCGTAAGAATATATCCAACTTTGCAAAACGCAAGTATGACCGGATCGACCTGGAGCAATGGCAGAAGGATTTGTCAACCTACCTGGAACTGGAACTGGGGCGCGACTTTAAGGGAAATGACCAGCGCTTCCCCAGCCCGCCGCGCGATGAGGAGATTAAAGAGGTGCTTGTCAAGCTCGGAAAGAAAGAAGCTGAAGATGAGCTCAACTGTGGTGCCTGTGGCTACGATACATGCCATGATCACGCCGTAGCCATACTTCAGGGCTTGGCTGAATCGGAAATGTGCCTCCCCTATACAATCGATCAGTTGCACGAATACATTCAGGAGCTGGATGTGTCTAACAAAAAACTTGCCTCCACACAGGCAGCCCTGAAACAAAGTGAAAAACTGG
>SLNX01000188.1 GCA_007132825.1 Bacteroidales bacterium
ATTTTCACTTTAAACACGAATTCATACATCGACTGAATCAGGTTGATTTCGGCGCGGTTGAGTCGTGCCTTTGCTTCATTGAGTTCAATGGTACTTACCCGGCCGAGGGTGTAGCCCTGTTCGGCATAATTGTAGGACTCCCTTGCTGCTTCGAGTGCCTTGGCGTTGCTGTTGTATGATTCATAGGCTGCCAGGGCGTCGGCGTGTGCCTGATGGATGATCCGGCTCAGGTTGTTTCTTGTTTGTTCGTATGTCATGCGTGCCTGGTCAAGGTCAATGCGGGCATGCTGTATTCTCGTACGTACCTGGAACTGATTGAAGATGGGAATTCTCAGCGTAACCATTGCAGACCGGGCATAGTTCTCCGTAAGCTGATCCCGGTAGGGAACGGTTTCCCTTATGGGAGGGCCTCCATTTGGCGGATTGGAAAACGCAAATGAACCACCATCTGTTGATATTTCCGATCTGCTGTTTCCATTTTGGGTTACCGGAAGCTTGTAGGCTCCTGAATACCTTGACTCCAGGCTGGTATTCAGGCTGATGGTAGGGAATCGTTCTCCATTGGCAATGGCGAGTCCTTTCTCAGCCATTGATATTCGATACTGTGCCGCTTGCAACGATGGTTCGATGTTCAGTGCTTTTTCAAAAACCTCATCCGGATTGTGTAAAAACCTAAGCTCCGCCACCTCCATATTGGGCCTCTGGACTGTAAACGGGTCAGCAGGATCCAGTTCCAGCAAGTGGATCAGCTCAAGGTAGGCAAGGTTCAAATTGTTCTGGATGTTGGTGTGACGAACCTGTTCTTCAGCCTCCACTGCTTCCATCTCCAGCAGGTCACGACGTGAAACGGTTCCTCCCTGAAGCAGGATGCGTGTTCTTTCCGTTTGCTCACGACTCAACTCAAGCTGCTCTGCTGCCACCTCCAGCATGTCTTCCAGGTACAGTATCTGTAAATAGGCATTGGCAATGGTCAGGATCAGGTCATTCTCCATACTTTCGGTATTGTATCTGAAAGCTGTTTGCCGGGCCAGGTTATAGCGTATGTTGTTGATGGTGCGAAACCCTGCAAACAAGGTCAGGTCCCCTGTTGCAAAAAGGTTCTGTGACTCAACGCGCTCCGTAAAGATTTCATTGGTTACCTGATCAATACTGCGTCCGTAAACCATTCTGAAGCTGGTGTTGGCATTGATGCCAGGCAACAAATTGGCATAACTTTGTGTCAGGTCGTGATCTGCTCTTGCCTGATGCAGACGCTGTATGCGCACATCAAGGTTGTTTTCGAGGGCATGGTCGATGCAACGCTCCAGGCTCCACACCTCATCATTTTTGGGGCTTTGTGCCCACGCTGTTGATAATGAAAAGGCAATCAGTAAAAAAGCAATGATTTGATTTTTCATGGTACAATAGAAGTTTGGTGTTTGCTCCTATTGTCCCTAAAAACATGCCATCGTTTATAAAATCCTATAAGATAGAATACTGCAACAGGGAGATATGGGTTTTGACAGTCTTTTGGTGTTCATTACTTGACAGATGTCGTACGATAGCGGACACCCTTAAAAGTGCAGTGTGAAACGTGTTTCGACGTTTGGCTTGGATTTTACCGTGATATTGCCTTTGTGCAGGCGCATAATCTCACGCGAGAGACTGAGTCCGATTCCCGATCCCTCCTTTTTTGAGGTAAAGAAGGGAACAAAGATCTGTTCGAGGTTGTCGGGTTTGATACCGTACCCATTGTCGCTCACTGCGATATTTACGTGATTGATCCCTTCTGCGGTGGCCAGTACCTGTATTTTTGGGGTTTCAGCATCCTGCACGGCATGGATGCTGTTGATCAGCAGGTTGATCAGCACCTGTTCGATAAGGTCAGGGTCGGCAGTGAGTGTCAATCCGGGAGGTACAATCCGGCATTTAAACTGTATGTTGCGCTCTTTGATTTTTGGAAGAAGTAACTGTTCTGCGTTGTCGCACAGGTCTTTGATAGGGAAATGGCGGAAGTTGGGTTTTGGTATGCGTGTCAGGTTCCGGTACACCTGCACAAAGTTTAAAAGGCTTTGGCTGCGCCTTTCAATTGTGTTCAATGCACTTTGTGCACTTTCCACGTCATCGGCGTCAATCTCGCTCTTTAGCTTAACGCTTTTTTCATCGATCAGCAAGGTTTTAACGGTTGACGAGAGGGAAACGATGGGCGTAATGGAGTTCATGATCTCATGCGTAAGCACCCGGATTAACTTTTGCCACGAGTCCATCTCTTTAGCCTCCAGTTCAGTGTGTATGTTTTGCAAGGATACCAGGACAAAATCCTCCCCCTGCATCCGGAATTCCGTTGCCCTTACCGACAACTGCAGCAGCTCATTGTCGTAAAACACCTTCAGTAGTTCACTCTCTCCCGCCTTGATGTTCATCAGAAGCTCTGAAAGGTTTTCGTCGATCTTTTCCATGTCGCTGATGAACCTCAGGTTGCTGTTACGGAACATACGCTTGAAGGCATTGTTGACCATGCTGACCCGGCCATTTTTGGTGAAGACAATGATGCCGGTGGTGACATGCTGTACCACGGTTTGCAGGTAATTGAAGTGCTCCTCCTTGGCAGCTCTTGTTTTCTGAAAGGCTTGAATCACTTCGTTAAAAGCCTGGTTTAGCTCATCAAAACTTTTTCCCAAACCCTGATCGGAAAATGATGAAGAAAAATCGCTATGCCTGACTGCGTCAAAAAAAACGGACAGCTTTCGGTTTGTTCGCTCCACATACCTTACCAGACTTACAACCTGCCAGATGATCAGTATGATCAGGGTTGCTGAACTGATCATAAGGGAGGTATTCCTGATGATTGAGAGAAGAACGACCACTGATGCCATGATCATCAGGATCCGGATGATCACATTTAAACGGAAATTTCTAAAGTTCATATTTTTCGATTCGACGGTAAAGGGATGCCCTGGTAATGCCTAATTCTTTGGCTGCCTTGCTGATGTTACCCCCGTGCTTGTCAATCACCTTTCGGACCAGCATCTTTTCCGTTTCCTCAAGGTTGGTCGCAGATTCAGGCAGCTTGTTGTCGTTCTTTTCCTGCTGTTGCGATAAGAAAAAATCGTTGGGTTGCAGGATGTTCGAATCGCTCATGATCACAGCCCTTTCAACAGCGTGTTGCAGCTCCCGGATGTTTCCGGGCCAGTGGTGCTTTTCAAGGCGCTTCATGGTGTGCGTATGCAGCCGTTTGTTCGGCATCTTGTACTTTTTGCAATAAATCTCCAAAAAGTGATTTACCAGCAGTGGTATGTCTTCCACCCTTTCGCGCAGGGGAGGAAGGTTGATTTCCACAGTATTGATGCGGTAGAGCAAATCCTGGCGAAACTTCCCCTCATCCACCATTTTGTATAATGGCATGTTGGTGGCGCAGATCAGGCGCACATCAACCGGGATCTCCTTAACAGAACCCAGCCGGTTGACCACCCTGTTCTGGATCACGCTAAGCAGCTTCGACTGAAGGGGTAAACTCAGGTTGCCGATCTCATCCAGAAAAATGGTGCCCTTGTTCGCCGCTTCAAAACGTCCGGGGCGATCCTCTTTGGCATCGGTAAAAGCACCCTTTTTGTAACCAAAAAGCTCACTTTCGAAAAGAGTTTCGCTGATCGCTCCCAGGTCAACACTGATAAATACCTGGTCGTTGCGCCGTGAGGCACGATGCAGCGCCCGGGCTATTACCTCCTTACCGGTGCCGTTTTCTCCCAGAATGAGGACATTTGCATCGGTAACAGCCACTTTTTGTACCGTTTTCAAAACCGTCATCATCGCTTCAGACTCACCAATGATGTTGCTGTAAGGCTGATCCCCCTGCTCCATCAAAAATTTGTTCTTGGAGCGTAAATCCTGAAGCTCCTTTTTGGAGCGCTGGGTTTCAAGGGTAGTGGTGATTGTGGCCAGCAGCTTTTTGTTGTCCCACGGTTTTAACAAAAAGTTTGTTGCCCCCTCTTTTACCCCCTGAACCGCAAGCTCAATGTCGCCATATGCAGTAATGAGCACCACTGCTATGGCAGGGTCGATCTCAAGGATTTTGTTCAGCCAGTGAAACCCCTCTTTACCACTTGTTGCGTCGCGCGAGAAATTCATGTCCAGCAGGATCATGTCATAACTCTCGTTTTTCAGCAGCATCGGCAGGTTGTTAGGGTTTGGGTCGGTGTGAACCGACTTAATGTGTTGCTTAAGGAAAAGCTTCGCGGCAAGCAACACATCTTCATCATCATCAATGATCAATAATTTTGCATCCAATTTGCTCATGAGAACAAGCTTTTATAAATAAAAATCGCAACCTTTATGTCACAAAGATAAAATTTCTAACAATAGAACCGTTACCTTTCGGCATTTAAAAAAAATTCCTACTTTTAAGCCTCAATTAGCGCTTAAGTTAGTAATAATATAAATGTTTACATAAATAACTAAATAAGACAAAATGGGTACCAATCTTTTTGAGAAGCGTTTATTGCCACGCAGAAAATTTCTTGAGTACGGGTTAAAAAGCGGCATTGCAATAGCAGTTACACCACCCTTGCTCACCAACCTGTTTTCGTGCAGCGGATCTGCTATGCGCGTCGGCCCGGGTCTCGACATGGATAAGGCGACGCTCGACAGGGTGATCGCAAAGGCCCTGTCGCAGGGTGGAGACTTTGCCGATGTTTATTTGGAAAACCGTAACAGCCGTCAGATTGTGATGGAGGAGTCAAGCTTCAAAAGCGGACTATACGGAATTAGTCAGGGTGCCGGTGTGCGGGTCATCTCAGGCGACAAGACCGGTTATGCCTATACTGAGGAAATTACGGAAGAGAACCTGATGCGCGCAGCTACGATCGCTTCCTATGTGGCGCGGAATGGCAAACAGATACAGCCTGTCAACATTGAAACGGCGCAGCGCAAAACTTTTAATACGGTTAAACAGCCATTGGAAGCCATTGCAGACTCCCGCCGGATCGAGATCATGGAGCGGGCCAACCAGGCGGCACTCGATTACGATCCGCGCATCCGGATGGCACTGATCGAATACAATGACCAGGTGCGTGCAAGGGTAATGGCAACCAGCGAAGGGGTTTATCTGCGTGATGAGTTGCCGTTATTGTTTTTCATCGTTCAGACGATGAGTGATGATGGCAACAACAGACATATGTCGCGTGAACGGATCAGTGCGCACAGCGGATTTGAGCTTTTTGAGAAGGAAACCCCTGAGGGTGTGGCACAACGCGCGTCAAGGGAGGCCATTGCAATGCTTGATGCGGAGGATGCTCCCGCCGGAATGATGGATGTGGTGATGGAGAATGGCTGGGGTGGCGTGCTTATCCACGAAGCAGTTGGTCATCCACTGGAAGCAGATAACATTGCAAAGGGCATTGGTGCCTTTACCGGAAAAATGGGTCAGAAGGTTGCTACCGATGTATTTACGATGGTTGATGACGGTACAATTCCCAATTTCAGGGGTACCATTGATTTTGATGATGAAGGGACACAGGCGCAGCGAAATGTTTTGATAGACAAAGGTGTGCTGAAAGGGTACATGACCGACATCCTCAGTGCAAAGCAATTGGATTTGCCAAGGACCGGAAACGGACGAAGGGAGTCGTTCAGGCATTTTCCGATTCCGAGAATGACAAATACCTTTATCGAGCCGGGTAAAGACCTTCCTGAAGACATTCTGAGAGATACCAAAAAAGGTTTATACGTGCAGAGCCTTAGTGGCGGTAGTGTAAACCCCGTAACCGGTGTGTTTAATTTTACCTGCCGTGAGGCATACCTGATAGAAAACGGTCACAAAACCCAACCCGTGAAAGGGGCAACCCTGATCGGATCCTGCATGGGGGTGATCTCAAACATTGATGCCGTTGGCAATGATCTCGATTTTGGTCCGGGAATTTGTGGAAAAGGACAAATGGCCGAAGTTACCGCTGGCCAGCCTACGGTCAGAATTCGCGGAATCAACGTGGGAGGCAGCCGTGCCTGACAGACACCGCCATCATTAATAACTGAATCAAAAACATTAAATCAAACATAAAAATGGATTATTACGATTTAGCAGCAAGACTGGTAGGACGCGGACGTCGCCTGGGTGCAGATGAGGTGGAAGTTTTTATTCAATCCAGCCGGAATCTGTCAATCAGGGTTCGCAATGGCGACATTGAAACCATCCAGGAGTCAGACTCGGGTGGTGTCGGCTTTCGTGTTTTGGTAAATGGCAGCATGGGCTTTAGCCATTCCAACGACTTTAACGACAGGGCACTCACAGATACGTTGCAGCGGGCCATTGCCTTCGCTGAACTTACCACTCCCGACGAAAACAACACCTTGCCATACGATTTGCCCTACACGGAGGTGGAAGGGCTTTACGATCCTGCCATTGCCAAAGTTGCCATGGATAAAAAGATCGACATGGCCCTTGAGCTGGAAGCGCTCGCGATGAAGGATGCACGTATCACACATAGCTCCGGTTCCTCTTTTGGCGAAGGGGAAACGGAGGTGATCATTGCCAACTCGCGCGGCATGCTGAAAAGCTATAAGTCATCAGCTTGCTCCGTTGGGGTAAGTATTGTGGCAGAGAAAGACGACCAGCGTCATACCGGATGGGAATCCTCCGTAAGGCGATACTTTGAAGACCTTGAACCGCTTGACAAAATTGCAAACAGTGCAGCGAAAAAGGCCTGGGAAATGCTGGACCCTCAGATGGTAAGGACACAGCGTGCAGCGGTAATTTTTGATCCGGCCGTGGCGAGATCGCTGCTGGGTGGCATCATTGCCGCTATCAACGGGGAGCGCGTGCTGCAAGGCGCCAGCTTCCTGCAGGACAAAATGGATGAACGCTTTGCCTCAGAGCTGCTTACCATCATCGACGACGGAACCCGTCCGCGCGGTTTAGGGAGCAAACCTTTCGACGGCGAGGGTGTTCCTGTTTCCAAACGGACACTCGTTGAAGAAGGCGTATTGCGTGGGTTTCTATATAATACCTACGCAGCAAACCGTGCCGGAACAGAAAGCACAGGAAATGCTTCCCGCGGCGGATTTTCCAGCCTGCCAGGGATCGGTACCCACAATCTCTATGTGAAAGCCGGAAAGCACAATCCTCAGGATATCATTGCCAATACAAACCGGGGAATACTGCTTAAAGGGGTTACCGGATATGGCATCAACCCGGTAAATGGCAACTACAGTGGCGGTGCAACGGGCTTCTGGATCGAAAACGGAAAAATTATTCATCCGGTTCAGGGACTGACCATTGCCGGAAGTGCCGATGACATCCTGAATCAGATTGACATGATGGGTAACGACCTTGATATGAACCGGTCATTCACATCTCCCACGTTCAGGATTCGGGAAATGCAAATTGGAGGGGCATAGTGACGTAATGGTATTAAAAAGCACAAAAAAATAATCATTAATAAAATAACATTTTTATGGAAACCAAAGGACTGGAATACTACAAGCAAGCCGGACAGCGTGCCATGCAGTGGCATGCTGAGCATATTAAAAAAATGAAGCAATGCCGCTTTGACACCATCGCCGTGCACGGGATCTACTCAATGCAGGAAGCACTCGACTTCAACCAGGGGTCGATCATCGAACCGATCTATATGTCCACCTCTCAGGCATATCGCGATTCGGATGAGATGGAAGCAGCATTGAGCTATCAAATCCCAACCTGGTGTTACTCCCGGATTGGTAACCC
>SLNX01000120.1 GCA_007132825.1 Bacteroidales bacterium
TGGAAACAGAAAAAAACCTGGCGCTCAGAGTAGAGGAGTCATCATCACCAGATTCATACATTGTATTTGGAAGGGGAATCCTCCACCTTGCCATTCTGGTTGAAAACATGCGCCGGGAAGGTTATGAACTGCAGCTGGGACAGCCGAAAGTGATCATGAAGGACATTGACGGGGTAAGGTGTGAACCGATTGAAGAACTTACGATAAACGTGTTATCCGATTTTTCAGGAAAGGTGATTGAGTTGGTTTCTGCCCGGAAGGGAGAATTGGTGAGCATGCAGAATAAACTCGACAGAACACACATGGTGTTTAATATCGCTTCGCGCGGATTAACCGGCCTGCAAAACAACCTGCTTACAGTTACGGAAGGGGAAGCGGTAATGGCTCATCGCTTCACTGGCTTTGGACCCTGGAGAGGAGAAATCGGAGGTCGGCGTAATGGATCTCTTATTTCAATGGAAACCGGAACAGCAATTGCATATTCGATTAACAGACTACAGGATCGGGGTACCTTTTTTATCCATCCAAATGAAAAAGTGTATGCCGGCCAAATTATCGGACAAAATACCCGTCAGGATGATCTGGCTGTTAATGTGATTCATACGAAAAAACTGTCAAATGTAAGGGCTGCAGGCAGCGATGAGAAACTTTCTATTGCACCTCCGGTAAAGTTTTCGCTGGAGGAAGCCATGGAGTACATCTCAGAAGATGAATACATTGAGGTAACACCGGAGTCATTGCGCCTGCGAAAAATATTGCTTAACGAGCACGACCGCAAACGGGCAAAGAAAAATGCTTAATTTTGCCCTTAGACAATCCATGCAGTCTTACGGATTTTTGATCACCTAAAAATGTATCTATGAAATTTGGCGTTGTTGTATTCCCTGGGTCCAATTGTGATCACGATATGATTTATGTGCTAAAAAAGAAGCTACAGCAGAAAGTGGTTGCCCTTTGGCACAAAGACAAAGACCTTCAGGGTGTTGACTTTGTTGTTCTCCCAGGTGGATTTTCCTATGGCGACTATCTTCGTTCCGGTGCCATTGCACGATTTTCTCCGATCATGGAAGAGGTGATCCGCTTTGCCAACAAAGGTGGATATGTGTTGGGAATCTGCAACGGTTTTCAGATCCTTTGTGAAGCACATTTGTTGCCCGGTGCACTTCTGCACAATCCCTCACACCGTTTTATCTGTCGCAACACATACATCCGTAGCGAAACAAAAAACAGTGTCATAACAGCACTTACCAGTCAGGGCAAAGTGCTGAAAATACCGATAGCTCACGGTGAAGGTAGATTTTATGCCTCCAAAGACACCATCCGGTCAATTGCAGAAAACGATCAAGTCCTTTTTTCCTATTGCGATGCGGATGGCAATGTCAGCCAGGAAGCAAATCCCAATGGCTCAGTCAATAACATCGCAGGCATATGCAATACCGGTCGCAATGTGTTCGGCATGATGCCCCATCCGGAAAGGGCCTGCGATGCAGAGCTGGGCAATGAAGACGGAAAGCTGATCTTCGATGGTATTATAAACTCCTTATGCATCAAAACCTGAAACACCGATACAGTAAGTCATTTCCTGAAGCCGGCTGTGATGAGGCGGGTCGGGGCTGCCTGGCGGGTCCTGTGTTTGCCGCAGCAGTCATTTTGCCTGAGCATCCCGAAAAGAAACTTGTTGAAGTATTGAATGACTCAAAAAAGCTGTCTGTCGCTCAACGCGAACATTGCCGGCAGGTGATCCTGGATCAGGCCCTCGCCTGCGCCGTTGCTTCCGTAGATGTAGAAACAATCGATCAAATCAATATCTTGAATGCAAGCATTCTGGCCATGCATAAGGCGCTTGGAATGCTTCAGCTGCAACCTTTGATGATTTTGGTTGACGGCAACCGCTTTCATCCTTACCAGGCCATTCCACATACGTGCATTATCAGGGGTGATGCTTCTTATTTGTCGATTGCCGCGGCATCGGTGCTGGCAAAAACTTACAGGGATGCTCATATGGAGAAAATTCATATAGACTTTCCCGGTTACGGATGGACCCACAACAAGGGTTATCCCACTCCGAAACACCGTGCGGCCATTCAGCACCTGGGGCTAACACACCACCACCGTCGCTCTTTTAAACTGCATCCGCAATTGCGTTTACATTTTGAAAAATAACAAGGGCAATAAAGCGTATTCCAAATGAAAGAACCCATTATGAACAACATCATAACAAAAATAACAGATCGCATTGCAACGGAAAGCGGCATTTCTGTTCGCTTTGTAAGTAATGTTGTCGACCTCCTGAAGTCGGGCGCGACCGTTCCATTCATCGCACGGTACAGAAAGGAAAAGACCGGATCACTTGATGAAGTGCAAATCACCTCAATCCGGGATCTGTTGAATCGCTTCGAAGAGCTTGAGAAGCGCCGCACAGCCGTCATCAATTCTGTTGAAGAACAGAACCTGCTGACACCCGAGCTGAAAGAGGCATTCATGTCGGCTTCAACAATGGCCGAATTGGAAGATCTTTACCTCCCTTTCAAGCCAAAGCGAAAAACACGTGCCAGCATTGCCAAAGGTCGCGGTCTTGAACCGCTTGCAAAGATCATCATGGCGCAAAGAAAGACAGACCTGATTGCGCGTGCAAAACAGTTTGTAGATCCCGCGAAAGAGGTTTTGACAATTGAAGATGCGCTGGCCGGTGCCCGCGACATCATTGCTGAATGGGCAAATGAAGAACCCCGCGCAAGGGCGCGTTTGCGAAGATTGATCTACAAAGAGGGTATTATCATCAGTAGGCCTGTTAAAGGGAAAGAGGAGGAAGGTGAAAAATACCAGACCTATTTTGAATGGTCGGAACCTGCGCGAAAGGCACCTTCTCACCGCATTCTGGCGATGTTCAGGGGCGAAAAAGAGGGCCTCCTGCATATCAAAATTTCTCCGAATGAGGAGAAAGCTTTGATGACCCTGGAAAATCTATTCTTAAAAGATTCCGGAGAAGCCTCTGAACAGGTGCAGCGCGCAGTTCATGATGCCTGGAAGAGGTTGTTGCATCCCTCCCTGGAAACAGAACTGAGAAACGACCTCAAGGAAGCTGCCGACAAAACAGCCATCCGCGTGTTTGCAGAGAATCTGAGACAACTGCTGCTCGCGTCGCCATTAGGTCAAAAGCGGATCATGGCCATCGACCCCGGGTTCCGGAGCGGCTGTAAAATCGTTTGTCTGGATGAGGAGGGCCGTTTGCTACACAATGAAAACATCTATCCCCATCCACCCGTAAATGAAAAGGGGAAAGCCATCAATAAAATTCAAAGCCTTGTAAGTGCCTACAATGTTGAAGCCATTGCCATCGGGAATGGCACTGCAGGCAGGGAAACCGAACAACTGATCCGTAAAATCCGTTTCGACAAGGATGTAATGGCAATTATGGTCAATGAAAGCGGAGCATCTGTCTATTCCGCTTCAGATCTTGCCCGGGAGGAGTTCCCCGATTACGACGTTACCGTGAGGGGTGCGGTCAGCATAGGACGTCGTTTGGCCGACCCCTTATCAGAGCTGGTAAAGATCGATCCAAAGTCAATCGGAGTAGGTCAATATCAACATGATGTGGATCAAAAACTGCTGCGCCAGGCGCTGGATGACACGGTAACAAGCTGTGTAAATGCCGTGGGCGTTGAACTTAATACCGCCAGTAAAGAGCTGCTCACTTATGTGTCGGGGGTTGGCCCCGCATTGGCTGCCTCCATTGTCAACTACCGGAATGCATCCGGTGCATTCAATAGCCGCAACGAACTAATGCAGGTGCCACGCCTGGGTGCAAAAGCATTTGAACAAGCTGCAGGATTCATCAGGGTAACACAGTCTGATAACCCGCTCGACAGCAGTGCTGTGCATCCGGAAAGCTATTGGGTGGTCGAAAAGATGGCTGCAGATCTTGATGTTACACTTACTGATCTGATCCGTAAAAAGGATCTTCAAAAGCAACTTGATCCCGCGCGTTATGTTAGCGAAAGAATAGGCTTGCCTACACTCAAAGACATCATGCAGGAGCTTGCGCGCCCCGGAAGGGATCCACGAAAAACTTTCGACTTTTTTGAGTTTGACAAAAGTGTGAAAAATGTGGATGATCTCAGAGAGGGGATGGTGCTTCCCGGAATCATTACAAACATAACCGCCTTTGGCGCTTTTGCCGACATCGGCATACCTCATGACGGGCTGATTCACATCAGTGAGCTGGCCAACCGCTTTGTGCGCGACCCGGCTGAGGTGGTCACCCTCAATCAGAAAGTGATGGTGAAGGTTTTATCGGTGGAAAAGGAAAGAAAACGGATCAGCCTCTCCATCAAACAGGCTGAAATTAACGAATGAAAGCACCCTGAGGCTAACCTCCGTTGGCACCCTTCCGGGCATAAACCCTTTCAATATCTTCGGCATATTCTTTCATTAGGTGAGTTCTGCGCAATTTCAGTGTTGCACTCAGCTGTCCTGTCTCCACACCCCATTCGTGATCGATGAGCTCAAATTTGGAGATACGCTCATACTTCCCGAAACGTTCGTTATAGTGTTTGATATCTTTCCAGAACCTTTTCCTTATCCTTGGCAAAGAAAGCATCTCCTTGTTATTGGTGTATGGGATCCCCTTTACCTTGCACCAGGATTGCAGATGGTTAAAATCAGGTACGACCAGGGCAGCCGGGAAAGGTTGATTCTCTCCGAGGATCAGAATCTGATCAATGAAGGGCGATTCCTTAAAAGCATTTTCAAGCACTTGTGGATGGATATACTTGCCAAAGGAGGTCTTAAAAATTACCTTTTTGCGATCGGTTATGCGCAACTGTCCTTCAGGTTCAATAACGCCAACATCACCCGTATGAAGCCAACCCTCATCATCAATCACCTCTTTGGTGAGCCCGGGATCCTTGTAATATCCTTTCATGACATTTGGCCCCTTCACCAGGATTTCACCATCTTCGGCAATTTTTACCTGAATCCCTTTCAATACAGGGCCTACTGTACCAAATTTAACGCCGTTCGGACTAAAGTCGCTGACTGCGATAACGGGGGAGGTTTCAGTAAGTCCATATCCCTCGATAATCCGAATGCCTACAGCCCAGAAAACCCGGTTCAAACGGGGTTGAAGCGCAGCACCACCCGAAACAACGATGTCCAGGTTTTGACCGAGTGCTGCCTTCCATTTGCTGAATACAAGCTTACGGGCAATCTTTAGCTTCAAACCGTAAACCGGATTTCTTTTCTCCTTTCCGATTTCGTAGCGTAACCCAACATTGTTTGCCCAAAAGAATATGCGCTTCTTGATCCCCTTCAAAGCACGGCCTTTCATGAGGATTTTGTCATATACTTTCTCAAGAAGACGTGGAACAGTTGTAAAAACATGAGGATTGACCTCCTTAAGGCTTTCTGCGATCAGCCCCATATTGGAAACGTAATACAGCGATAGGCCCTTATAAATAAAGGTATAATTCATCATCCTTTCATAAATGTGGCATAAAGGCAAAAAGCTCATCGCCCGGTGTTCCGGACCGAAAGGCGGGATATACGAAACTGCCTTAAAGTTGCTGATAATGTTGTTATGTGTCAACATAACCCCTTTGGGAGTTCCTGTGGTACCCGAAGTATAGATCAGTGTGACCAAGTCATCTGGAAGGATGCTGTCTTTTAGCTCTTGCAAAGTATCCGGTTGCGGATTCTTTTTACCAAGCTCAATGAGCTCCTTCAGATGTTTTTCTCCAAAAATATCAAGAAAGGTATACACACCCTGGATATCAGGAATTTTTGCAACAATTTCAGTTATGCGCCTGTACATCTCCTCACCAGCCACAAACACAAACTTTACTTCTGCATGTTTTAAAATATACGCATAATCGGCATCACTGATGGTTGGATAAATGGGGATGTGTATTGCACCACATTGCTGCACCCCCATATCCAGAAAGTTCCATTCCGGACGGTTAAAAGTGATCGAGGCAATCTTATCCCCTTTCTTCACGCCAAGTTTCATCAGACCATAGCTAACATAGCGACTGTTGTCAAGCCATTCTTTGGTGCTGTACGTTTTCCAAACACCATCCTCTTTACCTGCCAATGCATCTTTTTTGTCCGGACAAAGCGTTGCATAATGATCCAGCAGGTCAAAAATTCGTGTAACTTCCATGATAACAGCAAGTTAGCTATACAAGTGTTTAATGCTAAATAGCGAAAATAGGAAATGTTTTTAATTTAACGACCATTTAAACCGGAAAATACACCTTCTCTGAGTGTTCAGCAATAGATTCTTCCTCTATTTCATATCCTCAGCAAAATACTGATAGAAAAAGGGAATCGTCTCCATGCCTTTGAAGAACTGTGCCAAAGGGTAGTTTTCGTTGGGACTGTGAATGGCATCTGATTCCAGGCCGAACCCCATAAGGATCGACTTGATCCCCAGTATTTGCTCGAACATTGAAATGATTGGTATGCTTCCCCCACTTCTGTAGGGTACCGGCTTAATGCCATAGGTTGTTTCATAGGCCTTGCTGGCTGCCTGGTAAGCGATTGTATCAACGGGGCTTACATACCCTTCGCCGCCATGCAGGAATTTCACCTCCACTTTTACGTAATCGGGCGCGATCGACAGGAAATGGTCTTTGAATAATTGTGTGATCTTATCAGAATTTTGATTCGGCACCAGGCGCATTGATATTTTGGCGTGCGCTTCGGATGGAAGGACAGTTTTGGCACCTTTGTCGGTATGTCCGCCCCAGATTCCGTTTACATCCAGTGAGGGCCTGATGCCAGTTCTTTCGAGTGTGGAATATCCCTTTTCCCCGTGAAGTGCCTTAACATCAATTGACTTTTTATATTCTTCTTCATTAAAGGGTGCCCGGGACATTTCAGAACGTTCTTCATTGGAAAGTTCTTCCACGTCATCATAAAAACCTTTTACGGTAATTCGTCCGCTCTCATCGATCAGGCTGCTTATCATGTCGCAAAGGATGTTGATCGGGTTTGCCACAGCGCCACCATACAGACCTGAATGGAGGTCGCGGTTGGGTCCGGTTACGTGCACTTCTACGTATGAGAGCCCACGCAATCCTGTTGTTATGGATGGGGTATCGGGTCCAAGCATCGCGGTATCTGAAACGAGAATGACATCTCCGGCAAGTTTTTCCTTGTTGTCGGTTAGAAATTTACCCAGGCTGGGTGAGCCGATCTCCTCCTCCCCTTCAATCATGAATTTTACATTGCACGGCAGTTTGTCGTGTTTTACCATAAACTCGAACGCGGCAAAGTGCATGAACATCTGACCCTTATCATCGTCAGCACCACGGGCATAAATTTTTCCGTCACGAATCTCTGCTTCAAACGGTTTACTTTTCCAAAGCTCCAGTGGTTCTACTGGTTGCACGTCATAATGGCCATAGATAATGACAGTTGGCAAGTTGGGGTCTATGATTTTTTCACCATATACTACGGGGTGACCTTCTGTATCACAAACTTCTGCTTTATCAGCACCTTTTTTCAGCAGGTTATCCTTTACCCATTCTGCTGCTTTATACATATCATCCTTGTGTTCCTCTTTTGAGCTGATTGACTGTATACGGATCAGGTCAAAAAGTTCATCAAGAAATCTATCCTTGTTTGCTGCAATGTAATCTTTCATTTCTTTCATAGGAA
>SLNX01000125.1 GCA_007132825.1 Bacteroidales bacterium
CTTTTTTTGTTTCTTCCAACCCCTCTGATTAATCCCGTACGTACGGGACTCTAACCAACTGAGCTAAGGAGGAATGTTTATTTCCTTTTTTTGTTTCTTCCAACCCCTCTGATTAATCCCGCACGTGCGGGACTCTAACCAACTGAGCTAAGGAGGAATGTTTATTTCCTTTTTTTTGTTTCTTCCAACCCCTCTGATTAATCCCGTACGTACGGGACTCTAACCAACTGAGCTAAGGAGGAATGTTTTTCCAAAACCATTTTGTTTTGGAAATGCAAAAGTACACATTTTTTTTAATTCGCAAAATCCATATAACAAAAAAGCAATTATGATTTTTAAATTCAAAAAAAAACAATTAAATTGCATATCCTTTATCACAAAAACTATTGCTCAAATGTTGGTTATTCTCGGGCTGACCCCCCTATGATCCTTAGGCGTTTCGCCTGTAAATTAAGCATTTTATTCACAAAACCTAAAAAACCAAAAAAACATGGAAATACTATTAACTCTTTTCTGGCTGGTAATTATATTGTTACCAATTATCGCCATGTGGAAAATATTTATGAAAGCAGGGAAGCCGGGATGGGCCTGCATCATCCCAATCTATAACATCATTGTCATGCTTGAAATCGTTGGAAAACCCCTTTGGTGGATTTTCCTGTTTTTAATACCTGGTGTAAATCTGGTTTTTGGTATATGGACCATTAACCTGCTGTCAAAAAGTTTTGGACAGTCTGAAGGTTTTACCGTTGGATTGATTCTTCTTCCCATCATTTTTTACCCAATTCTGGGGTTTGGCGAAGCAACCTATAAGGGTCCCGCCGCTGCAGAAGCATCTGTGCAGGAAACAACCCCGCCTCCACAGGAACCCACCCCTGAAACATAAATAAATAAACAGAATTATTTAAACACCCGGCATAAAGAGAAATGATTTGTGCCGGGTGCTTTTTATGTGCTCAGGCCCCAGGAGATGATGTCGTCGTTTTCATTAACTTTGCAGGAACATTAAAATGGCATTATGGAAATAAAAATAGTAAACCGTTCCGACAACCCCCTGCCGGCATATGAAACCGCATTTTCAGCCGGAATGGACATCCGTGCAGTGCTTGCTAAACCGGTTACAATAAAACCCCTTGAAAGAACACTGGTTGGTACAGGCCTGTTTGTCGAACTCCCGCCTGAATATGAAGCACAAATCAGGCCCCGTAGCGGCCTTGCCGCAAAAAAAGGGATAACCGTTCTCAACACACCCGGAACCATTGACGCCGATTACAGGGGAGAGATCAAAGTGATTCTTGTGAACCTGAGCAACGAAGACTATGTGGTTCACCATGGCGATCGCATCGCGCAAATGATTATTTCCAAACATGAACGAGTAACAATTGTTTCTGTAAGTAAACTTAGCGAAACAATGCGTGGAGCCGGAGGGTTCGGACATACAGGAACAAAATAATCAGACCAACATCCAAATGAAAAAAATAAAACATATCCCGATCATCGCTCTACTGATACTATTGGGAGCCTGTAGCAGCAGCAGGATGCATGCGGAGCTTCCACAAACCGACCGAAGAGCGCCCAGGGAAGAGGTGTCAGATACAGAACAGCTTAAAAGCACCGCCCTGCTTATAGATGCCTCTAAACAAAAAATGCTCGGCAACTGGACGCAAGCCGCTGCACTTTACCAGGAGGCTGCAAATACAGACCCAAACAACGATGCCGCATTTTTCGAACTGGCAAAAATATATGTGAGAAGCGGAGACTACCAAGGCGGCATGGAAAAAGTGCAAAAGGCGGCAGAAATCGACCCGGAAAACCCATATTATCAGTTGTTGATCGCTGACATCCACATCCTTATGGAGCAGGTTGAAAAAGCAACAAAAATACATGAACAGCTTGCCGGAAAAGAACCAAACAACGTGCGTCATCAAAAGAAACTGCTCGATATTTATATGTATGCAGAACGCTTCGAAGATGCAATCGGTGTAATCGATCATATTGAAAGCATACAAGGATTTTCCGAAGACTTAAGCATTAAGAAACAACAGATTTACATCCACCTCGGGATGCTGGAGAAGGCAATCGAAGAAGCTGAAAAGATGATCCGCTTCTTCCCCGAAGAGGAGCTGTTTTATGAACTTCTCGGAGAACTTTACATGGAAACCGGACAGCAGGAAAAAGCCAAACACATATACCTGGACTTGCTAAAACTGATTCCCGACAGCCACATACCCCGTCTCTTACTTGCCGATTATTACTTAAAGCAACAAGATACTGAAACGGCCTTCCAATACCTCAAGGAAAGCTTTGACAGTCAGGAGATGGATGTAGAGTCCAAAATTCGCATCGTGTTTGTGTATATGTTTCTGGCCGACGAACAGGATGAAGCAACACACATTCAAAAGGCAAAAGAGCTGGCCCGGATGATCATCGAAACACACCCCGATGACCCGGAAGCCTATTTCGTTTACGGTGACATACTTAACCGTAACAACCAGCTTGAGGAAGCCCGCGCACAATACCTGAAAGGGGCGCAATTGAACCCGTCAAAACTCGACGTCTGGCAACAGATCCTCAGTCTTGACCTGCAGCTCGGTGAATATCAGAGAATGTTGAAACATTCCGAAATGGCCCTGGAGTATTTCTTTGAACAACCGGTTTTGTTTTTGTTCAACGGGTTGGCAAACATGCAGCTAAAGGATTATGAAGCTGCAGCCTCTTCTCTGGAATATGGCCTGTCAATCACCATTGAAGATGAGGACCTGAAGCAGGACTTCATTACCATGCTTGGAGATGTATACCATTATCTCAACATGCACGAAGAATCAGACCGGTATTATCAACAGGCCATTGATAATAACCCGGAAAACGCCATTGCCCTGAACAACTACAGTTACCACCTGGCGCTTCGCGGGGAGAGACTGGAAGAAGCATTGGCCATGTCGGAAAAAGCCAACAAGATCAATCCCTCAAATGCAGCCTTTCAAGACACCTATGGTTGGATCAAATACCAGATGGGTGCTTATGAGGACGCTGAATACTGGATCCGGAAGGCTCTGGAAACATCAGAAGAACCGAGTGCCGCAATTCTTGAACATTATGGCGATGTGATGTATAAACTTGGAGATAAGGAAAAGGCACTGAAATACTGGATCGAAGCAAGCGAAGCAGGAGAGGGCTCTGATCTGCTTCACAAGAAAATAAAAGATCGTACGTTGTATGAATAAACCTAAGCGATGTGCATGCTGGCAACCAAAAAAATGGCTTCCATACAAAAGAACTGTGCGTTAAAACGTTCCAACCAGTTCATAATATCTGTTTTTCTTATTGTATTGACAATCCTTAGCGCATGCGGCCCGATCCGGGAAGCCGTCGCCCCCGATCCTTCACGACATACCCTGCAAGAAACCCTGACAGGAATAAAACAAAATGAAACCACCTTCAGGTTCCTGAATACGCGATTCTCTGGTTCTGCAACAATAGAGGGGGTTGACTATAGTATCAGCGGCACATTGCGCATAAAGAGTGATTCGGCCATCTTTGTTTCCGTTGCGCCATTGCTGGGAATAGAGATCGCACGCCTTCTGATCACACCCGATACAGTTAAAATGGTGAATCGGATCGACAACACATTTTATGCAGGGAACATGGAACTTTTAAATAGTATGTTCGGGACTTTCATGGATTTTAAAATGTTGCAGGCCCTGCTGATAGGCAATGACTTCAGTCACTTTTCCAGTGAAGGCTTTAGGGTTTCACAAAATAACGGAGACATAATCCTTTTTGACGGGTCCCGATACCCGGCAAACAACCTTGGCGACCATCGCTTCCAGCACAGATTGGTTGTAAACGGCGAAAATTATCGGATCACCGAAAATCTTTTGCACGAAACCAAGCCACAAAGAAGTCTGCAGGTAAAATACAATGGCTTTTCTCGTGTAGACGGACAGTTTATTCCACAGGAAATATCTATGATATTTTCTGATTCAGGTGGACAGGCCGGTTTAAATTTGCGCTTTAGTCGCACTGTTTTGAATGAAGAACGCTCTTTTGCCTTTACAGTTCCGAACCATTACAGGCAAATACGGTTTTAGGTGTTCATTGTTCTTTGTTCATTGTTCTTTGTTCATTGTTCTTTGTTCATTGTTCTTTGTTCATTGTTCTTTGTTCATTGTTTTTTGTTTATTATTTTTGAAGATTAGATTGATTGTTGGTGCGTTTGTGTGAAAAAATGAAACATGTTATTGCTATATTGACCGGGCTTTCCCTGTTGCTTTTTTTGGTTTTTGAAGCAACCGGCCAAACACGCGAGGAGCTGGAGCAAGACAAGCTGAACCTGGAGCGTGAGATCCGGCTTACAAACGAGTTGCTGGTTGAAACACAGCGCACGGCAGAGGTAAGCATGGGACAGCTGGTTATGTTAAACAGCCAGATCAATCGCAGAGAACAATTACTTGGAACCATTCAGAATGAGATCCGCATCATCAACAGGCGCATTTCTTCCTTAACGCAGTCCATAGAATTGCTTGAGGGCGATTTGGAAGAGTTAAAAGCCAACTATGCTGAGATGGTTCGCCTGGCAGCGCGTAACAGGGATGCCACCCAGCGCATGATGTTCATTTTTTCCTCTGATAGCTTTAATCAGGCATATTTGCGAATGCGATATTTACAGCAATATGGAAATCATCGGCGAATGCAAGCGGAAAAAATCGAAGAGACAACCCTCCGTATGAATGATCAGCTTGCAACCCTGGAACAAGAGCGTAACCGTCAGCAAACGCTTCTTGCCCGTCAGCGCGACGAGGTTCGCGAGCTTACAGTGGAAAAGGCGTCACAGGAACGTACTGTTTCTGATTTGAAAACCAGGGAAGAACAACTAATGAGTCAATTGCAGGAGCAGCGGCAAGCAGCCCAGGAGCTTCAGGATGCGATCCGGCGCGTAATTGAGGAGGAGCGGCGCCGGGCCCAGGAAAGAGCAGAAGCAGAGGGAAGGGTTACAACAGATATGTTTGCCCTTACCCCGGAAGAACAACTGCTATCTGACAACTTTGCCGGCAACAGGGGAAGTCTGCCCTGGCCACTGGAAAGGGGAGTAATCACCAGCCACTTCGGTGAACAACCCCATCCTGTATTGCCCGGGATCACCATTTCAAACAACGGAATAGACATCAGCACTTCAGAGGGCGCCAGGGCACGGGCAATTTTTGACGGACGGGTATCGAGGGTAATTAGTGTTCCCGGTGGGTTTTATGCCGTGATTATCCGCCATGGGGAATACCTCAGCGTCTATTCAAATCTCAGCGAAGTTTTTGTAGCACAAGGTCAGCACATCAGTGTTCGGGAAGAGCTGGGCGTTGTGGGAACAAACCCAAGGGAGGCCAAAACAAACCTCCACCTGGAAATATGGAAGGGTAACGACAAACAAAATCCAGCTTCCTGGATCGCCAGGCAACAGTAAAAAACACCTCTTTTTGATAATTTGCAACGATTAATTCAAAAAAATCACGTAGGTTTGTCTTATTGTATTCAAGACAAAAATAAATCAAAAAAAATATGAGTCAAGTTTTTTTGTTTTCTCCGGGACCTACAGAGATCATCATCATTTTGCTGGTAGTCCTTTTGCTTTTTGGCGGTCGAAAAATTCCTGAACTTATGCGCGGATTGGGAAAAGGGATGAAAGAGTTCAAAAACGCACAGAAAGAGGATAGTGACGACGAAAAAAAAGATGACAAAAAGAATGAATAGCCAATTGTCTGTTAATAGGTTAAGTTTGTTGTTTTTTTTATTGATGATGTTGATCGCCTTCGGTTTTGAAGGCACGCTGCAAGCACAACCCCCTCCGCCTCCACCTGATGGTGCCGCAGAAGAAGTTGTGTCCGACCGGCCGGTCATCAGTCCGGATGATCCCATTGTGGCCATGCTCGACAGCCTGGCAAACCTGGCTGTTTTTGCAGCTATGGACCGCCGAACAGACAGCGGTATTGTGAGAAAACACAATTTCCCCCCGGGATTTGTGCCTGCATTCTCAGACTCTGTCTACCAGCGCCGTCTTGAAGCTTTGGATGCCCGATCCCCTTTTGATTTTGTCTACAATGCCCATGTTCAGACATTCATAAACCTCTACGCCAACAACAGAAGAAACCTTACAGAACGAATGATGGGGCTGGGTGAACTTTATTTCCCAATGTTTGAAGAACAGCTGGACAGGCATAATGTTCCTTTGGAAATGAAATACCTTGCTGTGGTGGAATCGGCCCTCAATCCTGTTGCCCGGTCACGGGTGGGTGCCACCGGCTTATGGCAATTCATGTATCATACCGGAAGGATATATGGCCTTCAGGTAAACAGTTATGTGGACGACAGGTCTGACCCTTACCGTGCCACAATCGCTGCCGCAGAGCACTTGAGGGATCTTTATGATATTTATGAAGACTGGTCGCTGGTGATCGCAGCTTATAATGCCGGCCCCGGAAACGTAAACCGGGCAATCCGGCGGGCGGGCGGGGTAAAGGACTTTTGGTTGATCCGCCCGTTCCTGCCAAGGGAAACACAGAATTATGTGCCTGCCTTTATTGCAGTCACTTACGTAATGGAACACGCTGAAGCCCATAACCTGTATGCGGAACCAACCCGGTTTTCCCACCTCGATATCGACACCGTTCATGTTCACCAAAAGCTAAGCTTGCGCCATGTAAGCCATTTGCTCGACATCCCCCTGGATGTACTTCGCTTCCTGAATCCGGCATTCCGGCAAAACATTATACCAAACAATGCCGACAATCCATATGCGTTGCGTCTTCCGAAAGAATATATGGGAACGTTTCTTGCCAACGAAGATGCCATATACAACTACCGCACGCCGGAAGAGATCCGCCAGGAAGAGCTGGCAGCTCAGCTCGCCGAAACAACCGTACATATTGTAGCACGTGGTGAGGTGCTGGGTACCATTGCCCGCCGCTATGGCACATCCGTCAGGGAAATACAAAGGCTGAACAACCTTCGCGGCACCCTGATCCGACCCGGACAACGGCTGATTGTCCGCGCCCCGGCGGCCCCTGCCAGTCCGGGACAAACAACCGCCAACGTTCATGTGGTCAGGCGCGGAGAAACCCTCGGCCTGATAGCCAGCAGATACCGGATCTCCGTGAATAACCTGATGGAGTGGAACAACCTGGGAAACACGGTAATTCATCCCGGACAACAGCTGATCATTCGTCCGCCTGAGTCGAGTGCCAGCTCCTGATGATCTGCTATTGTGGCATAATATTTGTCCGAATCATCATACACATCATGATAAAAATCATGGTATTACAGTTGTCATAATCATCAAAAAACAACCAATGAAAACCTTGATCGCTTTTAGGAAAATAAGCATTGTTCTGGTAAGCCTGTTGCTGGTCACTGCTTGCACCACCGAAAGACCCACCAGACCATCAGCATCGGGCAGGGCCGGTGAACTTCTTGTTGTAATGGAGCCAGGCATTTACGAAGGGCCGGTAGGCAAAACCTTTAACGACGTGTTTCGTGCGCCTGTTCCTATGCTGCCGCAAGGAGAACCCATGTTCAACGTGATCTTTATTCCCAAACGTGATTTTGCAAAAATTTTTGAAACCCATCGCCACATCTTCTTTTTGGATATTGATAAGGAGATGA
>SLNX01000232.1 GCA_007132825.1 Bacteroidales bacterium
AATTAATTTAGTTACGCACCTTGATGGTACATCCAATGGCACGTGTTACAGCGGGATCAGGACGTTCACCGGCAAGCAATGCATCGATGGCATTGGCAAGAAAACGCTCATTTACGGCCGAGGCATCCCTGAAGTTATCATCAATGGCACCAATGTAAGCTACAATAAACTCATCTCCAACCTTCTCAAGGAGAAAGACATGAGGCGTTCTTGTGGCGCCATATTGGGGATAAATCTCCTGGTTGGCATCTATTACATAGTCGAACGGAAAGTTTTTCTCCTGGGCCCTTTCGATCATTTTCGTAAATGAATCACGCGGCTCGGCAATGGTGTCATTCGGGTTGATTGCCAAAAGCGGAAAGCCTTTGGGTGCATATTCATTGTGCAGCTCAATCATCCTGTCTTCGTATGCCACAACGTATGGACAGTGGTTACAGCTGAAAATCAGGATCACTCCATTGATGTCACCGTAATCAGACATGGAAATGTAGTTGCCATCCACATTTAACAATCTGAAATCGGTAGCAACATCTCCAATTTCATAACCCTGTCCACTAGCCTGAACAGTCATGATAAGCACACCAAGTAAAAAGAACAGTTTTTTCATCGTTTTCATTTTTGGTTTATAATGGGTAAGCAAGTTAATAAAAAATTATTTTAAAATGGATAATATGATCGCTTCAAGCTCTTCATATTTAAATTCTCTCTCATAAAAATCGCTGAATCCCCTTCCGTAAATCACCGTGGCAGGTATGGCACCGCTCCATTCTTCGCTCACCAGTGGTATCCAACGGTTAGAGTTTGTATCGTCCAGAAGCAAAACCTCGCTTTCAAGCGCCATGCGTTCCACAAAAGGGATGACCCTGTTGTCCATATGGCGCGGATCATCCAGACTGACAAGCAACACATGGACACCCTCCTCCTTAAAGTTTTCATACAATTGCTCAAAAGCAGGGATCTCCCTGACGCAGGGTGCACACCAGGTTGCCCAAAAATTGATGACATGAATGCGTCCGTCATCTTGTTCGAGGCGGGGTGCAAAGGTGTCAAAATCCATTACGGGAATGTTATTTTTCTCATCTGGAGTTTCGGCAATGCTAATGTTAACGATAACAATAGCGGCAAAAAACAGAAACAGCGTCTTCATCATAAATGACATAATTCAACAAAATACGAAATTATAACAAAAAATAGGAACATTTGTTTGAGGTTCATTCACTGATTGGGTGAATGGTTGATTGGTTCATTGGTTGATTACAATCCATAAGAATGACATAATTATGGCATCAATTAATGATTTATTACTATTTTTGATCGTCTTGTTTTATCCTTAAACCAATATGAAAGCCAAAAACACAATCATCCTCATCGCCATTATCCTGGGTTTTGCCTTGAAAGCAGTATCCGACAATTATGCTGACAGCCTTTACCAGGTGATCCATTCCGAGAAAAGTGATCTGGAACGAATGCACGCCATGGCGCTGCTCGCGGGCGATATTCTACCATCCGACATGGATTCGGTTTACGTATTACTGGATCTCAGTGCAGCTTTGGCCAACCTGTATGATCATCCGGTTGAAAGAGCGGCCTGGTTGAATATTGCAGGTAATTACAACTGGTACGCCGGTAACCGAGACAGCGCCATGGTTAATTATCATATCGTTTATGCACTGGATGCTGACGACATATTAAACCGGCGGGCTGCCGCTGCGATCAATCTTGCTTCGCTTTACCAATCAGCGGGTGAGATCGATAGCGCAAGATATTTCTACGACAGTGCCATCTCCATTTTTACCGAACTTGGGGATGAGGCGGGCCTCGCACACGCGAATTATTCACTCGGCGTGTTTTATAACAGAAGGAATAATTATGAACTGGCACTGCGCCATATACGCAGTGCCCTTGAATACAGGGAACAGGAAGGTGATCCATTCCATTTGATGCATACTTATGTACTGATGGGCAATATTTACCTGGGACTCGAAAGGGCAGATAAGGCACTTGAATATTACAAAAAAACCCTTGAATTAGCGGAAGAGAACCCAAACCACCCAATGGTGAGTACCCTATACAATAACTTTGTAAGCTATTACACCAACCATGCTCCTGACCATGATCTGGCCAGACAATATGCTGAAAAAGGGATTCAGGTAGCTGTTGAAACCAACAGGAAAGATATTTTATTCACTCTTTACAGCAATTTAGGCATCCTTTATACCGACAAGGGGATGTATGAGGATGCAATTGAATGGTTTGGAAAAGCAAATGAATTTGAAGAAGTTGTGACACCGGAGCTGATAGCTGCTTCAAGGTTCAACCAGGGAAGGTTATACAGAAAACTGAATCAATATCAAAAAGCAAGAAACTTTTTACAGGAAGCTATCGATTACGCCACTACTTCGGGTTCGAGAAAATGGCTATCATATGCACACAACCAATTGTTTTTGATTGACAGCATCACCGGCAACCATTTTCAGGCCATAGCACATTTGCAGGAATCGGTGCGGCAAAGGGACTCCATCTGGCAAAAGGAGCGAATGGACAGAATCAATGAGCTTGAGATCATCTATGAAACTGAAAAAAAAGAGGCAGAAAACAGGCTCCTGAGAGAATCCAACATCCTAAAGGAACAGGTGATCCGAAACCAGAAGACACTGGTAATACTTAGTATTTCCGCTTCTTTGTTGTTAATGCTTTTCCTTGTAAGCATATGGATTTCAAGACGCAGGATCCAGTCCCAAAAAATGGAACTGGAATTGCTGCATCAAAACATTCTTGACAAGCAGATGGAGATTACTGCCAAAAATGATCTGCTCAATCAGAAAAACAGGGAACTTGAGGAGTTGGTCGCCACAAAAGACAAGTTTTTCTCCATTATTTCACACGATCTGAAAGGCCCATTTAATTCATTGTTAGGATTTTTGAACATTCTGGCTGAGGATAAAGGCAGTTTGGATGATGAGAAAAAGAACATGATCATAAGAAACCTGCAGCAGATCAGCAAGCGCACTTTTGAAATGCTGGCCAATCTGCTTGAATGGGCAAGCATACAGCGAAAAAGGATCGTGAGCAATCCGGAACAGACTTTCGTAAGAAGTTTGATACAGGAGTGCCTTGTTGTTTTGAATTACAACATTGAAAAAAAGGAGCACGAGGTGATCAACGAAGTGGATCATTTGTTGGCCGTAATGGTAGACCCCAGGCTACTTCGATCGATATTGATCAATCTCATCAACAATGCAGTAAAGTTCACCTATCGTGGTGGTGAGATCAGCATATCGGCAAAAATGGATGATGATCCAGGTCTGCTGAAGATATGTGTCAGCGATAATGGCATGGGCATTCCTGCCGACAAGATCGATACTTTGTTTGATTTGGGTACGGGCTACAGGCAGGCGGGTACTGAAAAAGAATCCGGCACCGGACTTGGTTTAATCACCATCAAGGAACTGGTTGATCTGATGGGTGGACGCATCGAGGTCACCAGCAAGCCGGATGAGGGAAGCACGTTTTGCATCATTCTGCCCGCCGAGCGTGCATAAAAATCCGGTTACACAGTTCTGCATAACCGGATTTCGATTTTTAATTAAAATTTGGGGCAAATCATTTTGCATAGGCTACGGCCCTTGTTTCGCGAATTACCGTGATCTTGATCTGACCAGGGTAGGTCATTTCGGTTTGGATTTTCTTGCTCAGGTCGTGTGAAATTTGTTCTGCTTCAGCATCTGTGATCTTTTCACTTCCCACAATAACGCGCAATTCACGTCCTGCCTGGATGGCGTAGGTTTTCACCACACCCGGGTACGACAGCGCGAGTTCTTCCAGGTCATTCAGCCGTTTGATGTAGGACTCCACAACCTCGCGTCTTGCACCGGGGCGAGCGCCCGATATGGCGTCACAAACCTGGATGATCGGTGATATCAGGCTGTTCATCTCCACTTCATCGTGGTGCGAACCGATTGCGTTACACACTTCAGGTTTCTCCTTGTATTTTTCAGCAAGTTTCATACCCAACACGGCGTGAGGCAATTCCGGCTCATTATCCGGTACTTTGCCAATGTCGTGCAGCAGCGCAGCCCTTTTTGCAATTTTTGGGTTCAGTCCAAGCTCTGCAGCCATCGTAGCTGCCAGGTTGGCCACCTCCTTAGAATGCTGAAGCAGGTTTTGACCGTAGGAGGAGCGATATTTCATGCGACCTACCAGTCGAATCAGTTCGTGATGCATTCCGTGTATGCCCAGGTCGATGGTTGTGCGCTTGCCTATCTCCATGATCTCCTGCTCGATCTGCTTCTGTGTTTTTGCAACAACCTCTTCGATTCGCGCAGGATGGATGCGTCCGTCGGTTACCAGCTTATGCAGCGACAAACGGGCTATTTCACGCCGAACGGGATCAAAACCGCTCAAAATAATGGCTTCAGGAGTATCATCAACAATGATCTCAACGCCTGTAGCAGCTTCCAGGGCCCTGATGTTTCGGCCTTCGCGGCCAATGATACGCCCTTTTATTTCATCACTCTCAATGGGGAATACAGAAACGGAGTTTTCGATGGCCACCTCGGTGGCAGTCCGCTGCAGCGACTGGACGACGAGCTTTTTGGCTTCCATATTGGATGTAAGACGTGCTTCCTCCATCACTTCACGGATATAGGATTGCGCATCAGACTGGGCTTCAACCTTTAGCGCTTCAATAAGCTGGTCTTTGGCTTCCTGTGCCGACATGCCGCTGATTGCCTGCAGCTGTTCCAGTTGCAGTTGATGGCTTTTATCCAGCTCCGTCTGCTTTTTATTGAGAATGTCGAGTTGGGTGTTCAGGTTGTCACGAATGACATTGACCTCATTTTGCTTGCGCTGCAGTTCCTCCATTTTTTGGGAAAAACTGCCTTCCCGCTGCTTTAGTTTGTTTTCTGCAACCGATATCTTTTGGTTTTTTTCAGCAACATATTTCTCATGGTCTGCCTTCATTTGCAGGAAGTTTTCCTTTGCCTGCAAAATCTTTTCTTTCTTGAGCACTTCCGCTTCAGAAACGGCCTCCTTCAAAATGTGCTGGCTCTTGCGAATGATGTTTCTGCGCATCACAGTGCCGGCAATCAATATGCCCAAACCCAAAGATATGGCTGCTACGACTGCAATGATAATTACACTCGCAGTAGATAGTATCATCATATCAATTTTGGTTTATGTAAATAAAAAAACCCGCATTAAATTCAATGAGGTTTTATGAAACCCCAGGTATACAAGGCTAGGGGGTCAGGGTTTTTCGAACGTCCACTGCCCCCCGTAAAGGGAGGATATTGCCGTAAACGGCAATATTGAGGCCTGTTCTAGAAACCCCAAAACTTACCCTAAGTTTTAGTAATGTTGAGTTTCAAAAACGTACAATCGAATTCATGCGGGTTATATCGAAATATTTTCAAAGAACGATCAGCTATTTTCTGTCAGGCTATGATCCAGCAGGTTGTCAACCTCTTTCAACTGCTCCTTTATAACGTTTTGTCCCTGCAGTGTATTATGCAAACGCAAAAACTCCACTGCAAATTGCAGATTTACCATTGCAAGCAGATCTTGTTTGTCACGAAAAGCATAATTACTGGCATAACTTTTCATTTTCTCTTCAACCAGTTTGGCGGCTTTACGAAATGTCTCCTCTTCTTCTTCGCTGCTTACTGTCAATCTATAGGGACGTTCTGCAATAATTACCGAAATCAGTTGATCTCTCATAAATTATTTTACCTGGCTATTTATCAGCTTATAACATTTATCGATTTCCCGCAAAAGTTCATTAACTTTTTGCTTTGCCATTAAAGAATCCTCTCCGCCCAATGATTTGGCTGCACGCAAGTGAAGCATGTCCTCCTTCAGTTGCTCATTATTTTGCTTTTGAGATTCAAGCTGCTCTGATAAAGCATTGCGCTCGTTTTGAAGGCTGTTGATCTGTTCTCTTAATGATTTATTAACGACCATCAGCCTTTTTACTTTGTGCTGAATCCCTTCAAGCATCAACGTCAGTTCATCCATCAGGAATGGTTTCTTAGGCTAACACAAATATACAATTATTTAAACAAACAACCCTAATTTTTTCATTTGACACTCTCAAAAAAGTTTATTTTTATTTTATCCATATTATAATATTGTTTATCTTTATTTTATTTTTTATAATAGGTTTTTTATGAATGAAGACTTTGTTGTTTTTCTCTGGAAACATCGCAAGATCAGCAAAACACCCTTAAAAACTGTTTGCGGAAAAAATCTGGAATTAATATCCCCGGGGCAGGAAAACCATAATTCAGGACCAGATTTCCTGGCAGCAATGGTGCGCATAGACCACACGCTATGGGCAGGAAATGTAGAGATCCACGTCCGTTCATCACAATGGTTTGCGCACAACCATCATAAAGATAAAGCCTATGACAACATTATTCTTCATGTTGTTTATGAACATGACAGGGATGTTACGGATTGCAATGGCAAGATAATGCACCATCTGGAAGTGAGAGACTACATCAACCATTCACTTCTTGACAATTACAAACGGCTGGCAAAAAGCCACGGCCGTATTGCCTGCGCAAATCTGATTGGAAACATTGATCCATACCATATCAGGCACTGGATTTGGCGTTTGCTTGTAAGCAGGTTGGAAAGAAAGTCATCAGAGATTCTGCAACACTTAAATTATTTTAACGGCGACCGCGAAAAGACCTATTTTTTCATACTCTGCAGGGTTCTTGCCGGAAAAGTGAATGAAACAGCGTTTGGGATACTGGTTCAGCGACTTGATCGCCTGATCCTCGAAAAAAACCACGACCAGCCATTCATTCTCGAAGCACTGCTATTCGGACAAGCTGGTCTTTTGCAAAACAGTTTTATTGAAACCTATCCAAAGGAGCTTCAAAAAGAATACCAATATCAAAAAACAAAGTATAAATTACCGCCACCTCTGCAACGGCAAATCTGGAAGTATTCCAGAATGCGTCCAGGAAATTTTCCCGATATAAGAATTGCGCAGCTGGCCATGATCATTCATAAAAATCGCGGATTCAGCTTTAGGAATTTTATCCAAAACGACAAGGCACGTGATATCAGACGTTTTTTCCAGGTGCATCCCTCTACCTATTGGAGGGCACACTACAGGCTTGATCAGCCGGGACCCAAAAAATCCAAAGCTATGGGCAACGAGACCATCGATCGTATTCTGATCAATGCGATTGCACCGTTCATTGCCATTGAGAAAACTGAAAAAAAGGCATTGCATGCCATGGAAGACAGTATTGGATTACTGGAACAATTGCCACCGGAAAGCAATAAGGTAACAAAAATCTGGAAGGATCTGATCCCACAACCTGATAACGCAGCAGAAACACAAGGCCTTTTGGAGCTTTACAAATATTACTGTATACCCCGAAAATGTCTGAAGTGCATGGTTGGAAACAAGATCCTGGGCGATGGAGGGTTACCGGCTAGTTGACTCCTATGTGTCCCTGCCGCTTCTGATCCAGGGGAAATGAAATCAATGCCCGCACTCCTTTGTCGTGATCTAATTCCAGTGAACCATTTAGCTGATCTTCAACGAGTAATTTTACCAAATTAAGGCCAGAGTAATCATTGTCAGATAAAAAATCACCAGGGTTGAAACCAGGGCCAT
>SLNX01000238.1 GCA_007132825.1 Bacteroidales bacterium
ATCCATGATGATTTTGATGAGCCCCCGTTGAGCGACATTCCGGTTGGTACCGTTCTCACCATAGCGGAACTTCGTGACATGCATGACAACGAGCCGATTCTTTTTGAGGATGACTACTCCGTATATGCCACGGTAACCATGGATGACAAATCGGGTAATATATTCAGAAATGCTTTCGTTCAGGACGAAACGGGAGCCATCAATCTCCGCTTGCAAGCACCCGGTGCCGTTTATCAGGGCGACTCCGTGCGCATTGCCCTCAAAGGAACCATTCTGAGTTCTTACATGCAGATGTTGCAGCTTGACAACGTGAATGTAGACAGAAACATTATCAAAAAAGCGAACGGCAAAACTGTTGAACCTCATCTAATGTCGATTTCCGAAATTAGCCCCCAATACCAGGCAAGATTGATCAAACTGGATGGAGTGCAATTCATAGCATCCGACGCAGGGCTACCTTTTGCCGACAGTGAGAACCTTTTGGCGGTTAACCGTATCCTGGAAGATTGTGATGGCAACCAGGTCATTGTAAGGACCAGTGGTTACGCAAATTTTGCCGATGAGCTGACACCGGAACATAATGGAAGTGTCATTGCCATCCTTTCACAGTTTCGAAGCGACTTTCAACTATACATAAGAAGCCTCAGTGAGGTTGACATGAATAACCCCCGCTGCGGTGATGATGACGATGACGACAATGGCACGGACCCCGGAGAGGCGGTCACATTCATTGACGAGGACTTTCAGTCCTATCCTGATCATGCAATTATCAACCAGAATGGATGGACAGCCTTTGCTGAAGAAGGGGAAAGAAACTGGATTTGCCGTATCCATCAAGGCAATCACTATGCACAGGTAACGGCATATAACTCCTCTGACGCAACCAATGTGATGTGGATGATCACCCCACCAATCGATCTGGATGCAATGTCGAACCCCGTTTTTGAGTTTGAATCGGCGCAAGCCTTTTATACGCATGACGGTTTCAGTCTGCATATTTCCAGCGATTTTAACGGAAGTGATGTAACTGGTGCCACATGGGAACCACTCGCAGCAACACTTGTCGGAGAGCAAGACCCAAGCAACACATGGATCCACTCGGGATACATTGATCTTGCTGTCTATTCAGGCATCGTGCACATCGCCTGGCGATATGAAGCAGAAGAGCCCATAGGGAATACCGGCACATTCAGGGTTGACAATGTAAAACTTTATGAAGACAATTAATCACATTGTGATGTGATCTCTCGAGATCAATAAAATAAATGAAATTATGAAGAAACATATTAAAAATAGCAGTCCGGCAATTATCCTTATCCTGGCTTTCTTTTTCGCTATGACATCGTCATGCGAAAAGATTGAACCCGATTCACCGCCCACAAACACATTACCTGCCGACAGCATTATAACGATCAGTGAATTGAGGGAGCTATATAACGGTGAACCGATCGACTTTGAAGATTCCGGAATCAATGTAATGGCCATCGTAACCATGGACGATAGCTCTGGAAATATCTATCGCGAAGCCTTTGTCCAGGATGATGAAGCAGGAATTTTGATCAGGTTTTCCCAATTTGGCAACTTCAGTGAAGGCGACTCTGTCAGGATCGCACTAAGAGGAGCCACTCTTGATGAATATCGCAATATGTTGCAGTTGACCAATGTTGATGGAAGAACAAATTTGGTTGTTCAAGCTTCGGAAAGATACCGTGATCCTATTCCGGTTACCATTGAAGAGATAGACAGCGCCATGCAGGGAATGCTTGTAAAGTTGGATGAAGTACAATTCTCTTTTGGTGATGTTGGGGCTCCTTACGCCTTGTCGCCCGAAGTGCAGTCGGGGACCAACCGGAACCTGGAAGACTGCTATGGCAATGGCTTGATTGTTCGCACCAGTGGCTATGCAGATTTCGCCAATGAACAGATACCAGAAGGGAACGGCAGCATCATCGGACTTATCGGCCAGTTTGACAACACCATGCAGTTGCATATCCGCCGAATCTCCGAAGTGATATTGGAAGGGGAGCGCTGTGATCCTCCCGGAGAGGACCTTGAACTGATCACAATTGCTGAGATTAAGCAAATGTATGCTGATGGGGCCACCAACCTGCCTCCGAATACAAGGTTTGAAGGGGTGATAATATCTGACAGAGATCATGAAAACCATCCTGGACAGAATGCTTATATGATGGATGAGAATGGCGACGGAATTGCCTTGCGCTTTCAATCCTGGCACTCATTGAACTTGGGTCTGCAAGTCAGGATTAACTCCTCTAACATGCCCATTACCCGTTTCAACGGTTTGCTTCAGGTTGAACAGATCCCAACGGGTAATGCAATTGTACTGGGCCATGGCGAATTGCCCGAACCGGTTGTGACAACAATCCAGAATCTGCGAAACAACATCAATGACTTTGAGTCTACCCTCGTTATGATAAAAGACGCAACGCTACCGGGAGGAGGCACTTTTGCCGGCAGTGTTCCGGTAACCGACAACACGGGATCTATCGACATGTATACAACCAACTGGGCCTCATTTTCAGACACACAGGTTGTTGGGGGATTATACAACATTACCGCAATTGCCTCCATTCACTTTAACCCCCAAATTCAGATCCGGAGCCTGGATGACCTGGAACTGCTGGAAGAGGATGACCATCAACCCGGTGACCCGGTAACCTCTATCGACGAAGACTTTCAGTCATATCCCGATCACGCAGTGATCAATCAAAATGGCTGGACAGCATTTGCCGAGGAGGGAGAGAGAAACTGGATCTGCCGGACTTTTAACAACAATCATTACGCGCAGGCTACGGCTTTCAACTCACCCGACCCAACCAACGTGATGTGGATGATCACCCCGCCAATTGACCGGGATGCCATGAGCAATCCTGTCTTTGAATTTGAATCGGCTAAAGCGTTTTACACACACGATGGTTTCAGTCTCTGGATATCAACCGATTTTGACGGCACCAACGTATTGGCAGCCACCTGGGAACCGCTTGATGCAAGACTTGCCGGGGAGCAAGATCCGGATAACACATGGATCCATTCAGGATACCTCGATCTTTCATCCTACCAGGGGATCCTGCACATCGCCTGGAGGTATGAGTCCGCTGCACCGCAGGGTAATACCGGCACATTCAGGGTGGATAACGTCAAGCTTTATGAAGATTGACAAATGGCTGAGAGTTTTTTAACAAAATAAACTACCTCTTCAGCCGTATTGAAACGGCTGAAAGACACACGCACGGAAGGTCTGCCCGGTTCAGCATGCAATGCTTCAAGAACCGCAGACCTTTTGATGCTTCCAGAAGAGCACGCACTGCCCGATGAAACACAGATGCCTTCGATGTCGAGGGCAGGCATAATCATATTAGGGTCAATCCCTTCGGGCAGCGAAACATTGAGGATCGTATGCAGGCTGCTGCCCTCTGCATCACCATTGAACTGAACATCTTGAATATTCTCCCTCAGCAGGCTGATGCAGGTTTGCTTAAGGCCGGATATGTGCTTCTGGTCTGCCTCCATTTGTTCGTGCGCCAGCTCAAGGGCCTTTGCCATGCCCGCTATACCATAAACATTTTCAGTACCTGCACGCATGTTCCGTTCCTGGCCGCCACCACGCAAAAGTGATTTGAAAAGATGTGCCGAACGCACAACCATGAAGCCCGCTCCCTTGGGACCATGAAACTTATGGGCACTCGCAATGGCAAAGTCAATGCCCAGGTTCGGCAATTGCACCTCATACTTGCCAATTGTTTGCACGGTATCGGAAAAATACAATGCATTATGACTTTTACAAAGTTCTGAAACAGCTTTAACCGGTAAAAGGTTCCCGATCTCATTGTTTGCGTGCATCAAAACAACAACAGCATCCTTAGTGCCGGATAACCGTTCTTCAAGGTGTGAAAGACTGATGTGGCCTTTTGCATCATTATCCAGATAATGGACCTCAATGTTTGCCTCCTTTGATAAAAGTTCCAGACATTTCAATACGGCCGGATGCTCGACCCTGCTGGTGATGAAACAGTTGCGCGAAAGATCTGCAACACAGCGGCTGAGAATGGTATTGATCGCCTCTGTGCCCCCGCTTGTAAAAAACACCTCGGAAGGTGTGACTCCCATCAGCCTGGCAGTGCTGCGCCGCGCCTGCTCAATCACCACTTTTGCCTTTCGCCCCTGCTCATGAAGGGAGGAGGGATTCCCGTAAACGTTTTGCATGCAATCATGCATCACATCGATCACCTCTTTCCGTAGCGGTGTACTGGCCGCATTATCCAAATATGTCAGGGGTTTCATGGGGATTTAATGGTTTAGGGTTTAGGGTTAAACTATTCAACAAAGTTACACAATGTTCTATTTTCTTTAAGAAATCATAAATGAAATTGGTTTTTTACACTTTTTCACGCTAAAAATCGTACTTTTGGTGTGTTTATGAGAGGTTATGGAACCGTATCTGATCCTTTCATCAAATACAAAACCTAAAATCTGAAGGAGAAAGTGGCTGACAGTCTGGTCATTATCCCTACGTATAACGAACGGGATAATATTGAAAAGGTTATCCGGTTGATTTTTTCGCTGCCGCACGATTTTCACGTGCTGGTCGTGGACGACAATTCTCCTGATGGTACCGCCGAGTTGGTAAGAAAGCTAATTACGAAATTTCCCGAACAACTTTTCCTGGAATCCCGAAAGGGCAAACTGGGATTGGGAACTGCATACATCCACGGATTCAAATGGGCGCTGAAAAGGGATTATGAATTCATTTTTGAGATGGACGCTGACCTGTCTCATAATCCCGATGACCTGATCCTTCTGCGTAATGCATGCGCTGATGAAGGTTATGATCTGGCAATAGGTTCCAGGTATATTGATGGTGTGAATGTTGTAAACTGGCCCCTTGGCAGGGTGTTGATGTCATACCTGGCGTCAATTTACGTCAGAATGATCACGGGGATGCCAATACAAGACACCACGGCAGGTTTCAAGTGCTACAGAAGGTCTGTTCTTGAAACGATTGACCTTGATGACATCAGGTTTTCCGGGTATGCCTTCCAGATTGAAATGAAATTTACTGCCTGGAAGCTTGGTTTTAAGGTAAAAGAGGTGTCCATTGTTTTCACTGATCGCACTGAAGGCGACTCCAAAATGAGTACGGGAATATTCAGGGAGGCGGTATTGGGTGTTATCAAGCTGCGCTGGCAAAGCATTTTCAACAAAAAAAAGTATACCCCCCCTCCTTCTGAACAATCAGGCTAAAAAAATCCTACCATAAAAAACATAAAATGGCCGAAAGATCCCTATTATTAATAAATGCAGAAATCATCAATGAAGGAAAGCAGTTTGCTGGTGATATAATTATTGAAGATGGTCGGATCGAAAAAGTCATCCCCGGTGGATTCCAGGAAACGCATAACAAAGATCGTTTTAACATCATTGACCTTGCGGGTAAGCTTATGATGCCCGGTGTGATTGATGACCAGGTGCATTTCCGGGAACCCGGCCTGACGCATAAAGCGGATATCTCTTCCGAATCACGCGCCGCTGTGGCTGGTGGCATCACCAGTTTCATGGAAATGCCCAACACCATACCGCAAACCACCACACAAAAGGATCTGGAAACTAAATTTCAGATTGCAGCGGAAAAAAGTCTTGCCAATTATTCATTTTACATGGGTGCCACCAACAACAACCTGGATGAACTGATGGCCACCGACCCAAAGAATGTATGCGGAATCAAGATCTTTCTGGGATCCTCAACAGGCAACATGCTGGTGGATGACCCCGGAACACTCGGCCAGATTTTCAGGGATGTCAAACTTCCCATTGCCGTGCATTGCGAAGATGAAGCCATCATCAGGGAAAACATGGAAGCAGCAAGAGCAATTCATGGTGAAAACATACCCATCCAGATGCATGCAGCGATCAGAAGTCACGAAGCTTGTGAACGTTCCTCACGCATGGCTATAGGACTTGCGTTGAAACATGGCACCCGGCTCCATTTGCTTCACCTCAGCACCGCCGGTGAAATTGAGCTGCTTGAAAACAACAGTCGGTTGCAGGATAAGCAAATCACTGCCGAGGTTTGTGTGCACCATTTGTGGTTCTCCATGGATGACTATTTCCGGAAAGGCAGCCGGATAAAATGGAACCCCTCCATCAAGTATGAGTCTGATCGCAAGGCCCTTATTAACGGAATAAAGGAGGGATATGTTGATGTGGTGGCCACCGACCATGCCCCGCATACCAGGGAGGAAAAGGAAAAAAGCTATGCAAACTGCCCTTCGGGTGCACCGATGGTACAGCATGCCCTTCCCGTCATGCTTGACCTGGCAAAAAAAGAAAACATCAGTTATGCAAAAATCGTGGAATTGATGTGCCACAATCCGGCAATCTGCTTTAATGTGAGGGACAGGGGCTTCATCAGGGAAGGTTATGCAGCGGATCTGGTTGTGGTCGATCCGAACAATAAGACGAATGTGCAAGCAGAGAACATTCTGTATAAGTGTGGCTGGTCACCACTCGAAGGAATCACTTTACATCACAAGGTTCTTTATACTTTTGTGAACGGTTATATCGTTTACGATAATGGAACCATAAATGAGCAGCACAGGGGTAAAGCGCTCCATTTTGATCGTTAAACAATAGCAAGTCCAAATAACGCCGTGATTCAGAATTTGATTCGATGAAATCCAAAAGGAACCATTCGTTTGTATTCTTAAAGCTGATAACACTTTTCCTGTTAGCTGCGTTTTCCGCCTGTGGGTTTTTTCGCGCTCCGGGCAAAGACAGCTGCGATAAGATCCTGAGTCGCGAACAAATGACGGAGATTCTTACCGATGTTTATTTCCTTGAGGGATATATTCGGGAAAGACGGCTTCACGCTGATGAACTGGATGATTCTGTAAAAGTGTTTTACCGGACCCTTTTTCGCAAGCACGGGGTTGAACTTGAAATCTTCCAGGAAGCACTTGACTGCTATCTTCTCGACAGAAGGGAGATGGAACTCATCCACGAAAAGATACTCAACGAGCTAAGCATTCGTGAGAGTAAAGCTGAGCGTTTGATAAAGGAATCAGAATAAACCCCTGATCAGGTCATCATCTGCAACATTTGGCAGTGTAACTTTAAGTCGCGGTTCTGCTTCCATGGCACGCTTAATGGCAAATACCGCTTCCTTGTTTCTTGCCCAGCTCCTGCGGGCAATTCCGTTGTTTACATCCCAAAAGAGCATCTGTTCCAGCCTTCTGTCGGCTTCTGCTGACCCATCGAGAACCATCCCAAAGCCTCCATTGATCACCTCACCCCAGCCAACGCCCCCACCGTTATGGATCGATACCCAGGTTGCCCCCCTGAAGCTGTCGCCAATCACATTATGGATAGCCATGTCTGCGGTAAATTGTGAACCGTCAT
>SLNX01000045.1 GCA_007132825.1 Bacteroidales bacterium
AAAAAAATCAATCCCAGTTATCAAACCATTGATCCAGGTCGCGCCGCTCTTTTTTCGTGGGACGCCCTGTTCCGTGCGGACGAAATCCTGTCCTTTTTTTGATCAGTTCAAGTGTTTTATAGTCTTCTTCGGGTGTCATATCTTCCATATATTCACTAACAAGCTTTGCACCGACACGGTTTTTCAGCAGCGCTTTTACCTTCAGAATGCGATTTATGGGTCCCCAGTGCACTTGAATGATCATGTCGGGTTGTACTTCACGAGAAGGTTTTACCGGTTGGTCGTCGACTTTTACCTTACCTGTTCGGCAGGCTTGTGAGGCCTGGCTTCGTGTTTTGAAAACCCTTACGGCCCAAAGCCATTTGTCAATTCTGGGTGCATCTTCACTCATCATCTGATTCACTTTTTCCTGCAATATACTTTCATCGGTACGCCTGAAAAATCCCATTTCGAACGAATCTGGTTCTCTAGAAAACGCATGTAAGGTTCTTTTACATATTGTGGAAGGTTGCAAAAGAATGCAAATGAGGGGTAGTGAGTGGGTAGCTGGGTCACATATTTAATTTTAATGTATTTCCCCTTTGTTGATGGCGGCGGATTCTTTTGGATAATCGGAAGCATTACATCATTCAGCTTTGCTGTTTGGATTTTGCGTTTTCTGTTATGAAACACGGCAACAGCTGTCTCGATTGCTTTAAAGATCCTTTGTTTTTGCGGAACGGAGGTGAATATCACCGGCACATCTGTAAACGGAGCAATGCGCTCCCTGATCTGCTGCTCATAACTTTTTGCACTATTGTGATCTTTTTCCTCGACCAAATCCCACTTGTTGACCAGGATCACGACCCCTTTGTTATTCCTGGCTGCCAGCGAGAAGATATTGAGATCCTGTGACTCAAAAGGGGTGGTTGCATCCACCAGCAAGATGCAGACATCGGCCAGCTCAATTGCTCGCACAGAGCGCATCACTGAGTAAAACTCGATGTTTTCCTGCACTTTCCCCTTTTTTCGCAGACCGGCAGTGTCAACAAGATAGAAATCGAGGCCAAACTGATTGTAATGTGTATAGATTGAATCCCTGGTGGTTCCTGGAATGTCGGTCACGATGTTGCGTTCCTCTCCGAGCAATGCATTCACCAGGCTTGATTTACCCACATTGGGTCTACCCACTACCGCGAACTTTGGGATGTCGGGCTCTAGTTCCTCTTCCTCTTTTTGCTTAAATTTTGTAACAGCGACATCCAGCAGATCACCTGTGCCACTACCATTGATGGAAGAAACCGGAAATACCTCTTCCACACCAAGTGCATAAAAAACAGAGGAATCATTCATCAGGCGCGAATTGTCCGCCTTATTGGCAACAAGCAGATAGGGCTTTCCCTTTCGCCTCAGCAGATCGGCCATCACCTCATCCATCGGTGTGATGCCTTCCATCGCATCCACCATAAAGAGGACGACATCCGCCTCTTCGATCGCTATTTGGACCTGTTCGCGGATCTGGAGTTCAAAAACATCATCAGAGTCCTTAATATATCCACCGGTATCGATCACGCTGAAGGTGATGCCATTCCAGTCTGATTTTCCATAGTGACGATCACGTGTAACCCCTGCAGTTGGGTCAACAATGGCCATGCGCCGTTTTGTCAGTCTGTTGAAAAGGGTTGATTTTCCAACATTCGGACGCCCTACGAGTGCTAATATATTCGACATAAAAATTATTTTTCAAGGTTATTTGATCTTCACGGGTGAAATTTAGCCCGTACTCCTGATTGCTTCTACCGGATCGAGACGAGCAGCGCTCCATGCCGGTATGAATCCGGATAAAAGGCCTATTATCGCAGATACATTGATGCCGAGCAGGATGTTTGATGCACTCAGCATAAAATCAATGTCAAAAATATTGGCCACAATGGTTGTGCCCGTAAAAACAAGCAGCAAGCCAACTAAGCCTCCGATCAGGCTCAGCATGACCGATTCAAAAAGAAACTGCCAGAGGATGAAGTAATTTTTCGCGCCAAGCGCTTTTTGAATGCCAATGATGCTGGTTCGTTCACGTACCGAAACAAACATGATGTTGGCAATTCCAAATCCTCCAACCAGGATGGAGAATCCACCAATGATCCATCCAGCCATTTTGATAATGGCAAACAAGCCGTCAAACCCTTCCGATAACAAACTTGTCTCGTTTAATGCAAAATTATTGTCGGCTGCAGGTGGCAGTCGCCGTATGGCGCGCATCACACCTGTCAGATCATCGATCAGCTCCTGGTTGCTGATCCCCGGTTTACCTCGTGCCATGATGAATGGGTTGAAGCGCTCCCGGTTCACATCAACAAATTGACTAAGATAACCAACTGGCATGGCCAGAACATCGTCGTGACTATCGCCAAAGCCACCCATCCCTTCTTTTTCAAAAATTCCGATTACAACGGCATTATGGCCAAAGACCTTAACGGTCCGGCCAATTGGATCGATGTTTGGGAAAAGGTTTTCCGCCAAATCGGAGCCCAGTACAACAACATTTCTTCCGGTTGCCGATTCCATGGCCGAAAAAAAACGCCCATCCTCCATGTCAAAGTTTCTCACCTGGTCATAATCGGCCGAAACACCCATGATTGTTACGTTATCAATGCTGGTGCTGAGGTATTCAACACGTCTCGACAGCGATGCAACAAAAGCAGCAGCCTCTACGCTACCTGCCCTGCGCTGAACCTCTTCAAGCTCGCGAATGTTTGGTACCGGCCTCCCCATGTAGTCCCACCAGTGATATTGGCCATCAAATCCTCCCCATGGCCATTTCTGGATGTAAACAACCTGATCACCCAAAGCAGCAATGCTTCCACGGATCTGCCTTTCCAGCGAATCGACAATGGAAAAAACAGAGATGATGGCAAAAATCCCAATGGTGATACCCAAAAGGGTCAGCACGGTGCGTAACTTGTTTGCAATTACTGAGTTTATTGCAAACAAGACACTCTCCCTGAGTAATTTGATGATTAATATTATTGAGGCCATCCTTATGGTTCTCTATTGTCTGTTGTAAGAACCGGGAATGCGCTGATAATCCCAGTCCGTATGATCAGTAAAACAAAACGCTAAATTAATCAATTATGTATTATGTTAAGAGGTTTATTGCAACTAATTGATGATCAAAATCATGATAATAATTCGCAAGAAACAGGCGAATTTTATTAATTTTGATGCCCAATGTAAATGTTGAACTATGCAGGTTCCGGTTAGCGATGTACTTAAAAAGTATTTTCCCGAAGCAGCAGTCGAACCTGTAGAGCGGATTCTGAAAGAGAACCGGATATTGCTGATCATTACCCGCGACAGAATAACCAAGCTTGGAGATTTTAAAGCTTGTACAAAAAGCCAACCCCATCGTATTTCGGTGAATGGAAACCTGAATCCCTATGCTGCTTTACTCGTATTTCTTCACGAGTTTGCCCATTTAACCTTATATGAGCTGGCCGGAAGGGTGCATCCGCCACACGGGAAAGCATGGAAACATCGCTATGGGGAACTGATTCGGTACGCTGTCAGCCTGGGGATGTTTCCCGAAGCCTTAAAAGAGCCGCTGCATGCCTATTCATTCAATGTGCGTGCCTCCGGCCTGGCAGACCCCCATCTGACAAAAATGCTCCGAAAATATGACCGGACTGACATTTCCCGGGAATGGATGTATCTTGATGAATTGCAAGACCAGCCTGTTTTTCAAACAAAAAATGGCAGGGTGTTTGAAAAAGGGGAGAAGTTACGCAGTCGTTACCGCTGCACCTGTCTGCACAGCAAACGCAAATACCTGGTCAGCGGCATGTCGCTTGTTAAGCCATTTTCTAAACGACTCAACAACTAAACGACTCAACAACTAAACGACTCAACAACTAAACTATTATATACAGATGAATAACAGCAACAATTATGTAGTGATCATGGCCGGGGGGGTAGGAGAGCGCTTTTGGCCAATGAGCAGGGAAACGCGACCCAAGCAGTTTATTGACATACTCGGCACCGGCAAGACGCTTTTGCGCCAAACCTACGAGCGGTTTTTGCGTGTTTGTGATTCCAAAAATATTTTTATCGTGACCAATAAAAAATACCGCGAATTGGTCCGCACGCAAATTCCTGAGCTGGATTCCGCGAATCTGATATGTGAACCTGCCAGGAAGAATACGGCACCATGCATTGCCTATGCCTGTTATAAAATTTATGACATGAACCCCAATGCCAATGTTGTCGTAGCACCCTCTGATCATATCATTCTGAAGGAGGAAGAGTTTTCTGACATTATCAGTGCGGCATTGCATGTTGCAGCCAAAGAGAATCGGCTGTTTACACTTGGCATCACACCCAGCAGACCCGATACAGGCTACGGTTACATACAGTTTGATGATGACTCAAGCTTCCCTGAAGATCAACGCCTGAAAAAAGTAAAGACATTTACTGAGAAACCCGACCTTGCCCTCGCGAAATCTTTTCTTGACAGTGGCGATTTTCTCTGGAACAGCGGGATCTTTATCTGGTCGTGTGATGCCATCATCAGTGCATTTGAGAAGTACCAGCCGGAGATCAGCTTCATCTTCCGTGAAGCATTGGGCAAGTATAACACCCCCGACGAACAAGGCTATATGGACATAGCCTATACAACATGCAAAAGTATTTCCATAGATTATGCCATTATGGAAAATGCAGACAATGTGTTTGTCTTTGTATCTGATGTGGGATGGTCCGACCTTGGTACGTGGGGCTCACTCTTTGACGCCCGACCAAAAGATCAAAACAACAATGCTGTAATGGGAAAGGAGGTGATGCTTTACGATAGCTCTGATTGCATTATTAACGTTCCCAACGATAAACTCGTTGTGATACAAGGGCTGAATGGGTACATCGTTGCCGAGTCTGACAATGCCATGCTCATCTGCCATAAATCGCAGGAACAACAGATTCGCAAGTTTGTTAATGATATCAGATTGAAGAAAAAGTGATATTTCGGTGCACAGGTCAAGCCCTGTGCCTACAATTGGATTATCCCATACTTAATCTTAATCTTAACCTTAACCTTAATCTTATGAAGTCCTTACTGTTTACACTTTTACTTATCTTAATGATTTTCCGGGTTCCTGTCCGGGCCGATGAGGGGATGTGGCTCCCTTTCCTGATTGATGACAAGCTTTATGCCGAGATGGACAGGATGGGTCTGAACCTGAGTCCTGAAGAGATATTTAGCTTTACAGAGCCAAGCATCAAGGATGCAATTGTAAGCTTTGGCGGCTTTTGTACCGGAGAGATGATCTCCGATCAGGGTCTGGTATTAACCAACCACCATTGCGGTTATGGAAGAATTCAAGCCCATAGCTCGGTAGAAAACGATTTGCTGACCAATGGTTTCTGGGCGATGACGCGGGAGGAAGAGCTGCCCAATGAAGGCCTGTTTGTTCGGTTCCTTGTTCAGGTTGAAGAGGTTACCGATGAGATTAAGGCGCTTCTGTCACCCGATATGACTGAGGAGGAACGCAATGAGGCGATCCGTGAAAAAAGTGCAAAACTGACTGAAGCAGCAACTGAGGGTACACATTACTCTGCCAATGTCCGTTCTATGTTTGCCGGTAATTATTTCTATCTCTTTATTTATGAAACTTTTAATGATGTCAGATTGGTTGGTGCACCTCCGAACGCGATAGGTGCTTTTGGTGGAGACACTGATAACTGGGAGTGGCCGCGCCATACCGGAGACTTTGCTTTGTTCCGTGTGTATACGGCTCCTGACGGCACACCTGCAGAATATGACCCCGAAAACATTCCCCTCCGTCCGCGTCATCACTTGCCCATATCCATCAGAGGGGTTCAGGAAAACGACTTTGCGATGGTTCTTGGTTACAGTGGAAGGACCGAACGCTACCTGACCTCCTTTGGTATCGATTACCGTCTGGAGAACATGTACCCTGTGCGCATCGACATAAGGCGAAAAAAGCTTGACATTATTGAGGAGGCAATGGCCGCCAGCGATGAGATACGAATAAAGTACGCTTCAAAACACTCTGGAATTGCCAATTACTGGAAAAATTTCATAGGAATGAGTGAATCGCTGCAAAGACTTAATGTAGCAGACTCCAAAAGGGAACTGGAAGCGGAATTCATTGCCTGGGCAAAGGCAAATCCGCAGCGTGAGGAGATTTACGGCAATGTAATTAACGATTTTAAAGCTGTTTACGATGGTTTGCAAAAGTTCAACGGCCAAAATTATGTTTTCATTGAGGCCATGATCACAGGACCAGATGTTGTTCGGGTCGCCAATGCCTTCACCGGTCTGAATGAGCTGCTTCAAGATGAATTAAATGAAGAGGAGATAGCCTCCCAGGCGCAACGCCTGCTGGGAATAGTTGAACGTTTCTACAGAAATTATGATGCCGGTGTGGATGAAGCACTTTGGGCTGCCATGTTCCGGATCTATCATGAAAGTGTACCATTGGAAATGCTCCCCGATTTTTTCAAAACCATCGAGAATGACTTTGGCAATGACTTTGATGCGTATGCCAGATATGTATATGCCACCAGCATCTTTACCGATCCTGACAGGTTAACGGCATTTCTTCAACAATCAGAAGCTGGAGTACTTGATCATGATCCTGTTTTTGTTGCTGTAAGATCACTTTACCAGAGCTTCAATGCACTCAATGAAGAGATAGCCGTATACAATACGAAACTGCAAAGGGCAGAACGCTATTTTCTCAGGGGTTTGCTGGCGATGAAACCAGACGCCCTGCTGTATCCCGATGCTAACGGAACCATGCGTTTCACTTATGGGACGGTTAATGGCTATCATCCGAGAGATGCGGTTTACTACGATTATCAAACCACACTAACCGGTGTAATGGAAAAGGAAGATCCTGGCCACCATGAGTTCGTAGTGCCGGATAAGCTGAAGGAGTTATATTTAAATAAGGACTTTGGAAAATATGCCTACAACAATAACATGGTCGTCAATTTCATTACGAATAACGACATTACAGGCGGAAACTCCGGAAGTCCGGTTATTAATGCCGATGGCCACCTGATTGGGGTTGCCTTTGATGCCAACTGGGAGGGGATGAGCGGCGATATCCTCTTTGAGCATGATTTGCAGAAATGCATCTCCGTAGATGCCCGCTATATTCTCTTTATCATCGACAAATTTGCCGGCGCCGGCCACCTCATTGAGGAGATGACGATCGTGGATTAAGGAAAATTTGTAGATGTGCAGATGTGCAAATGTGTAGATTAGCAGATTAGCAAATGTGAATATGTTATGATTACAGAAATGAAAAAGATCAAGCAAATAACGATTTACCGAAAAAGCATTGATGGCTCAGCGGCTGA
>SLNX01000173.1 GCA_007132825.1 Bacteroidales bacterium
GTTTCCGGCAAATTGAGGCGTTTCGGCATCATTAAAATTAACAAAGGATTATTGTTTTTATTATCGTCTTATAATTCAGTATATTTGCAATGAAACCGGCAAAACAATTATTATTTCTGCTGTATTACAACAGCCATTTTAATGCTAATTGATTGATTCGGTAAACAAAGACAAAAATCTCAAAACAGCTTACATACAATGAAAACACAATTTGTAACAGACGGCCACAGTAACAAACTGGCCGTTATTCTTCCTATAAGGGAGTACAACAAAATGGTGGATGATTTGGAAGAGTTGGAAGATATAAAGCTTTATGATGCTGCCAAGAAAGGGAAACAGGAGTTTGTAGACGCTGAACAGGCATTTCAGGAAATTGAAGAAGCCCGAAGGAAAAATGAAGACCTATAAATTAAGCTCCGAAAATGTGCAAGGAATGACATTTCCTAATCTAAAATTCTGCTATTCATCAATTCCTTCGAGCTTCGAGCTTCAAGCTATTACAGTCGATCATCGGAAATCGGCAATCGAAAATCATTTGCAAATCTTTTAATCTCAACGCTTATTTTGTGCCTGACCGGCCGGTTGTTTCTTCAACCACCGATATGGCCATCATGATCTTTTCAGCAATGCTTTTTAACAAAACCTTTTCTCCGATCTTAAAAGGCTGGCTGTGTAATGGAGGATGCGTGCCAATAAAACTTACTGTCATCTGTCCGACAACCTGGCTTTCTGCCTTTAAAGGGATTGTGTAATGCCATTTTGATTTATAAAAATCAGGGGATTTGTATTCTTTGCCATTATACAATATTTCAACGCGCATCTCATGATCGTGTCGCAAACCTTTGGGAATAATTTTAAGCGATTTCTTTAAGATATCATCAGTAGATTGATTCGGCTTCCCAAGCATTTGCTGCATCTCAAAAACACAATCAAGCTGTTTTACTTTCTGTACCAGGTTGTTGGTGAGTTTCCGCATCTTCTGCTCAAGCAGGATGTGTCCCGAAACATCCACCATCACAATGACAGCTCCATCATGAATATCTTTAAGATGACCGGGAAATGTAAAACTTAAACTTGCCCAAAAAGTATCCTCATTTCCCCGATACATCATAAACTCCTCTCTTGCAACAGTACCGGCCTTGTTTCTGTCAAGCAATTCATCCAAATGGGCGGCCTCCGATTTACCAACAGCAAAATCACTGAGTTTCTTTCCACATAACTCCTTTTCCGGCCTCTTAAATTGCTTGCAAGCACATTTGTTTGCAAAAACAATACGATGATCAGCATCGGTAAGTAAAATGCCCTCATTCATCAAGCAAACGATGCTTCTGTATTTTTCTTCATTCTCTTTTAAAACCTTAAGGTCATGAGAGTTTCTCACTGTGATCAGACCAAGAAGCTTATTCAGCCTTCTTTTTGATCGTTTTTGATGTCTGATAAAAAGAAAAATAACTACCAGCAACAAAACAACCATTGCTACCATCAAAAGGCTCATGACCAATTCTGATGGAACTGTAATGGATAAGCAAAATGATTCCATGGTGCGTATGAATTAATAAAGCTTCGAGCGCTTAACGAGAAAATTGAGCAACACTTTTTCGTAGCCCTCGTTGATGTCTGAAGGGACAAAGTCTATTTTGTATTGCATGCATTTCAGGCGCAAACGATGGTAGTAGTCACGCATGCTCTGAACGTATTTTTCTTTAAGATCACCTGGATTCAACCGCACGCTTTCCCCGGTTTCCATATCAATGAAACGGAAAGGACGACTTTGGTAAGAAAACTCCAGTTCCTTATCTTTTTCATACACATGAAAAAGCACCACCTCATGTTTATTATGCTTAAGGTGTTGCAAAGCAGAAAATAGGGCATCAGGACTTGCTTCATTGTCCATCATGTCTGAAAATATGATCACCAGGGATCGCTTATGAATCTTTTCAGCAAGCAGGTGCAGCAATTCGGCCGTATTTGTTGTAACGTTCAGCTGTTCCTTTTCAGTGTTGTATATTTTATTGAGATGGCTGTAAAGCATCTTATGGTGTACGCTGCTGGATCGTGCAGCGGTATGAAGATCAGTCTGATTGGACAATAAGCTAAGTCCAACGGCATCCCGCTGTTTTCTGAGAAGATAAATAATTGCGGAAGCACACTCAATGGCAAAATTCAACTTTGTTGAAGGGTTTCCTTCACCATTTTTGCCTTTGAAGTACATGGAAGAGGATGTATCTATTACTATCTGGCAACGCAGGTTGGTTTCCTCTTCAAACCGTTTCACAAAAAGTTTTTCTGATCGGGCATAGAGCTTCCAATCGATATGCCGCGTACTTTCACCTGGATTGTAAATCCGATGTTCGGCAAATTCGACCGAGAAACCGTGAAAGGGACTTTTGTGCATCCCCGTAATAAAACCTTCAACCACCTGACGCGCCAGCAATTCAAGATTGCCAAAGCGCCCGGGCACTTCAGGATCAATTTGTTTGATCAAAAGAAATAAATTTGCGCAGCAATGATCAACATGACTGCAAATTCCTAAACTATTTTAACAGATTGTCGAGTTTTTCGGCAAGTACAGACTTAGGAACAGCTCCTACCTGCTTATCTGCAATCTCTCCATTTTTGAAAAACAGTATGGTAGGAATGTTTCGAATTCCATATTTCATAGCGACATCCGGATTGCTGTCCACGTCAACCTTTCCAACAATGACTTTATCCTTATAATCTTCAGCAAGCTCTGAAACAATTGGGGCAACCATGCGGCAAGGGCCACACCATTCTGCCCAAAAGTCAACCAATACCGGCTTGTCGGCTTTCTCAACAAGCTCTCCAAAGTTCGAATCTGTGAATTCAACTGCCATAATAATACGTTTTTTAGATGATCAGAAATGCAAATATAAATGTAAAAGTATGAAATAATAACTTGTCCAATGATTAATTTAAACGGTATTTTATGTCATAATGTTTTAGAAGTTCTTTTAAAAAACTCACCGGCTCCACCTTTATCTTTCGCGACAGCATATCCACCGAATATTTTTCAACCGGATCGTGAATTGTAATTTTCAAACGGGCCTTCCCCTTGTGCTTTTTTACGATTGCATTCACCCTTTCAACAAAATGCTCATTCACATCAGCCACGGGCAATGTCAGGATTAAGTTGGAATGCTCCTTTTCAACCAGGTCGCTGAGCAAGCTAATGTTTTTGACCTTTACATCAAGTTGTGCCGGATTGCGTCGGTTCACCTGTACCTGGACTTTTATCATCACTGCATTTTGCGATTCCAGAAAATGCTTCATTTTTAAATAATCCTCCGCAAAAAGGAACAATTGATGCGAGTCGGTGTAATCCTCTATTTGAAAGTTACCATAAGGTTTACCGGTTTTGGTATATTTGTGGGATGCGGTGGTGATGATCCCGGCAATAGAAAGCTCTTTATTCTTAACCGCATGCAGGTTTTTCAGATCGCTTACGCGACCATTACAATAGGAGCTTATATGTATCTTAAAATTGTCGAGAGGATGACCTGAAACATACATTCCCGTTACATCCTTTTCCTGTTGAAGCATTTCCATGCTCCCCCATTTTTCACACTCAGGAAGCTCCGGATCGGGCAGGTCAATTTCAGCCGTTTCCTCAAACAGATTCATCTGCGATGTATTCTCTCTGGCCAACACATTCTGTGTATGCCTGATGATCTTATCTATGAAAATACTGGCTCCATTGTCTTCCGTATAGAAGAACTGAGCACGGTGACAGCCCTCAAAACAATCGAATGCCCCAGCTTTTGCCAATGATTCGAATACTTTTTTATTTACACTGCGCAGGTTAACGCGTCGGGCAAACTCAAAAATGCTTTTGTAGGGACCATTTATTTTTCTCTCTTCAACAATATTCTCTACAGCGCCCTCTCCCACCCCTTTGATTGCACCCAGGCCGAATCTGATCTCCCCCTTGTTATTTACCACAAAGTTAAATGTACTCTCGTTGACATCGGGCCCCAAAACGGGAATCTGCTGGCGCTGGCACTCCTCCATCATTGAAGTGATCTTCTTGATGTCACTGAAGTTATGCGTTAACACTGCAGCCATGTATTCAGCTGTATAGTTGGCCTTAAGGTAAGCGGTTCGATAGGCAACCACCGAATAGGCAGCGGAGTGCGAACGGTTGAATCCATATTCCGCAAAACGGGCCATGACATCAAAGATCTTATCAGCTGTATTTTGGGGTATTCCCTTTTTTAGCGCTCCCTCTATAAAAAACTCCTTCTGTTTGGCCATCTCATCTGCTTTCTTCTTCCCCATGGCTCTGCGCAGGATATCTGCATTGCCGAGTGAATACCCTGCCATGATCCTTGCCGCTTCCATAATCTGCTCCTGGTAAACCATGATGCCAAAAGTGGGCTTCAGGATATCTTCAAGCCACGGATGGGGAAATTCAACCTTCTGACGGCCATGCTTGCGCTTGATGTACATTGGGATGAAGTCCATCGGACCGGGTCTGTACAAGGCATTCATCGCAATGAGGTCTTCAATGTTTGAGGGCTTGAGCTCCTTCAGGTATTCGCGCATCCCCTGCGACTCAAACTGAAATGTGCCTATTGTATCGCCGCGCTGATACAATGCATAGGTTTTCTCATCATCAAGCGGCACATTTTCAATGTCAATTTTGCTTCCGTATCTGTTCTCGATGTTTTTCAGTGCATCTTTGATGATGGAAAGTGTTTTGAGTCCGAGAAAGTCCATCTTAAGCATTCCGACAGATTCCACATTCTTTCCGTCATACTGTGTTACAGGAAGATATGTATCCTTTTGCTTACTAAGAGGCAGACAATCAATAAGGTTTGAAGGACCAATGATCACTCCGCAAGCGTGGACACCGGTCTGGCGGTAAGATCCTTCGAGGCTTCTTGCAAACTCAAGGGTTTCTCTAACCAGCGGTGGTCCCTCTTTTAATTCCTTTGCCAGTTCGGGCACCTTTTTGTAAGCATCCTCAAGCGTGGTGCCGACACGCTCCGGAACAAGCTTGGCCAAACGATCCGCCTCTGGCAAAGGGAGCTTCAGTACACGAGCCACATCACGTATGCTTGACCTAGCAGCCATCGTACCAAAAGTAACGATCTGGGCCACACGCTCCTGGCCGTACTTCTCAATAACATAATTCAAAACTTTCTCACGCCCTTCATCATCAAAATCAATATCAATATCAGGCATTGAGATCCTTTCCGGATTCAAAAAACGCTCGAAAAGCAGCTTATATCTGATGGGATCAATGTCTGTGATCCCAGTGCAATAGGCAACGGCAGAACCTGCCGCACTGCCTCTGCCCGGTCCAACGGCCACATCCATCTCGCGCGCCTTGTTAATGAAGTCCTGCACAATGAGAAAGTACCCGGCAAACCCCATCTCCTTGATCACATTTAACTCGAAATCAATACGTTCTCGAATTTCATCGGTGATTGTAGGGTATCTTTTACCAGCTCCTGCGTACGACAAGTGGCGGAGGTAATCATCCTCCGTTTCAAACCCCTCCTCCAGAGGAAAGCCCGGCAACAATACCTTTTCCGTTCGAATGCAATAATCCTCAACTTTATTGGCAATTTCCACCGTGCCAGCCAGGGCCTCAGGAACATCAGCAAATAGTTCCGTCATCTCTGCACGCGTCTTTAGATATTCCTGACCGGTATAGCGCATGCGTGTTTCATCGTCCAGATCACGGCCCGTTTGCAAGCAAACCAATATGTCATGTGCCTTGGCATCTTTTGCATTAATGTAATGGCAATCATTGGATGCGATGAGAGAGATGCCATACTTTTTTGCCAGGCGGATCAATGCTTGGTTAACCGGTTCCTGCTCATCCAAACCATGTCGTTGCAACTCCAGATAAAAATCATCTCCAAAAACATCCAGATATTCTTTAATGATTGGTTCAGCAGCCTCTTCGCCCCTGCTCATGATGGTTTGCGGAATCTCTCCACCCAGGCAGGCAGAGGTAACGATCAACCCCTCGTGGTATTTAAACAATAGTTCCTTATCGATCCGGGAGGTGTAATAGAATCCTTCAAGATAGCCGAACGAACACAACCGGGAAAGGTTGCGGTAACCCTCCAGGTTCTTTGCCAGCACGATCATATGATACCCGCTACGATCCTCCCTGCCCTTTTTCTCCCATCTGCTGCCATCTGCAACATACATTTCACAGCCGATGATCGGTTTAATGCCAAGCTTCTTTGCCGTATCGGTAAACTCAAGTACCCCATACATGTTGCCATGATCTGTTATTGCCAGTGCCTTCATACCGTCGTCGGCGGCTTTTTGCAGCAAAGGACCTATAGGGGAAGCACCATCCAGAATAGAGTATTGTGTATGTACATGTAAATGAGTAAAATCGGGGATTGACATATTTGACTTTTTTGAAACATAAAATTAATCAAAAACCCCGGTCATCTTACCGAATAATTAGTGAAAAAGCATTTTTTTAATTCAAAAAAAAATCGGATATTTGCACCCTTGTAAAAAACACCATTATTAAACTTAATTAATTGAAACAATGCCAACAAAGATCAGACTACAGAGAAAGGGTAAAAAAGGACAACCTTTTTACCATCTGGTAGTAGCGGACGGTCGTGCACCCCGGGACGGAAAATTCATTGAGAGACTTGGCACTTACAACCCCATGACGCACCCCTCCACCATTACCATAAATTTTGAACGTTCACTTCACTGGATCCAGGTCGGTGCGCAACCTACAGATACAGCCCGCAGCATCCTTTCCAGTAAAGGAGTCATGCTGAAGCACCACCTTCTGAAAGGCGTCCTTAAAGGCGCCCTTACAGAGGAACAGGCAGAAGAGAAATTCCAGGCCTGGCTGAAAGAGAAGGAAGAGAGAATTGAACAAGTTAAGAAAGATGAGATGCTTTCTGACAAAGAAAAGACGAAAAAAACACTTGAAGAGGAGCGCCGAGTAAACGAGGCACGCGCTGCTGAACTTGCAAAAAAACGCGCGAAAGAGAATCTGAAAGTTGAAGAGGAAGCCGCTGCCAAACAAGAGGAAGCAGAAGCACAGGAAGCTGCCACTGAAACAGAGAAACCGGCAGAAGAAGCCAAAGAAGAGGTGAAAGCTGAACCTGATGCGAAAACAGAAGAACCTAAAGAAGAACCGGCCCAAA
>SLNX01000212.1 GCA_007132825.1 Bacteroidales bacterium
CAGCTGGAACAAGCAATAAAAAGCGTTTATGCATCCGTTTTCTTTCAGGAAAGCAAGGCATACATCGAGGCCACTTCCAATGTTATTGATGAGGAAAAGATGGCCGTGGTGATCCAGGAAGTTTCAGGGCGGTCTTATGGCAACATGTTTTACCCAACCATTTCGGGTGTGGCGCGCTCAGTGAACTTTTACCCGATTGAACCCGAAAAATACGAAGATGGCGTAGCCAACATTGCCTTTGGCCTGGGCAAAATCATTGTGGATGGGGGCATTTCTCTGAGATTCAGCCCCAAATACCCCGAAAAATCATTGCAACTTTCCAACACGGAAATAGCCCTGCGCGACAGCCAGAAAGAATTTTACAGCCTCAACATGGATCCGGAGATGTTTCAACCGGTAGTGGATGAAACCATCAACCTCAACAAAACCAGGATCAGGCAGTTAAAAGGTGAGTCGTCGTTGAAGTATGTAGTTTCTACTTACGATTACCAGGATGGCATCATTCGTGAAGGTTTGTATGATGGAGGAACCAAACTCATCACTTTTGCAAATGTGCTAAAACACAAATCTTTTCCTCTGGCTGAGATCTTGCAAAAATTACTGAAGATTGGTCAAAAAGAGATGAACAACCAGGTAGAGATTGAGTTTGCGGTTACACTCGACGTTTCGCGCGGCGAGCTGCGACACTTTCACTTCTTGCAGATCAGACCTCTTGTGGAAACCCAGGAGAAGGGCCAGGTGAAGCTCAGCATTTGTCAACCCAAAGAAACCATCATCATCAGCCAGATGGCACTGGGCAACGGCATCATCGATAATATCCACGACATCATTTACGTGAAGCCCGAATCATTTGATTCGGCGCACACCAAGGAGATGGCAGAGATCATCAGCAATCTGAACAGCCAGTTTACGAAAAACGGTGGCAATTACATCCTGATTGGACCGGGCCGATGGGGCTCAACAGACCCGTGGCTGGGTGTGCCGGTAAAATGGGCACAGATCTCAGCCGCGCGGCTGATTGTAGAATCAGGTTTGAAACATTTCCACATTGACCCTAGCCAGGGAACGCATTTTTTCCAGAACCTGACTTCTTTCAATGTGGGATATTTTACCATTAACCCCTATCTCAAAGAGGGACACTACGATCTCGACTTCCTCAACAAACAGGAAGCCGTGTATGAAGACCAGTTTATCCGGCATGTAAGGTTTAGTGAGCCACTGACCATCAAGATCGACGGCAGCAAGAAAATGGGTGTCGTGATGAAGCCCTGACTGACAGGTCAAGCCCTGTCATTACAATCTGCACATTTGCTAATTTGCACATCTTCTAATCTGCACATCTGCTAATCTACTAATTTGCACATTTATTTATCTCTTTTTGTTGTTTAATTAATAAATAAGGGCTAAATTCGCCCTTTAATTGCTAATTAATTAACAGCTTACTTTTTTACAAATTTTTTAAATCATTTTTATCATGAATTTAGAGAAGATAATGTCAGACCTGGAGCGTAAGAATCCGGGCGAAAAGGAGTTCTTGCAAGCAGCGCGTGAAGTATTGGAAACCATCATCGATGTGGTTGAAGAAAATCCAAAATATCAGGCTGCCAACATTATTGAACGCATTACTGAACCTGACAGGGTGATATCCTTCAAGGTGGAGTGGGTTGATGACAAAGGCAATGTGCACGTTAACCGTGGATACCGCGTGCAGTTCAACAATGCCATTGGACCATACAAAGGCGGATGCCGTTTTCACCCGAGTGTAACCCTGAGCGGATTGAAGTTCCTGGGCTTTGAACAAATCTTCAAGAACAGTTTGACAACCCTTCCGATGGGTGGTGCCAAAGGTGGGTCTGACTTTGATCCCAAAGGAAAATCACAGGCAGAGATCATGCGTTTTTGCCAGGCTTTCATGGCCGAGCTTTACAAGTACATTGGTCCCGACACCGACATCCCCGCAGGCGATATCGGCGTTGGTGGCCGTGAGGTAGGCTATATGTACGGAATGTACAAGAAGTTGGTTGGTGAGCACACCGGAACCTTTACCGGTAAAGGTCGCAACTGGGGTGGAAGTTTGATCCGTCCGGAAGCAACCGGATTCGGAGCCGTTTTCTTTGCTGAGGAAATGCTCAAGACACGTGGTGAGCGCATTGCAGGAAAGACGATTGCCGTATCAGGCTTTGGAAACGTATCCTGGGGAGCTATCACAAAGGCGACTCAGTTGGGCGCAAAAGTGGTTACCATCAGTGGTCCTGACGGCTATGTTTATGATCCTGACGGAATCAGTGGTGATAAGATCGACTACCTCCTCGAGCTGCGCGCCAGCAACCAGGACATCGTGAAGCCATACACATACGAATTCCCAAATGCTCAATTCTTCGAAGGAAAACGTCCGTGGGAAGTGAAAGTGGACATCGCCATGCCTTGTGCTATCCAAAATGAGCTGAATGCCGAAGATGCCAAAAACCTTGTAAACAACAGTGTAATGGCTGTATCGGAAGGTGCGAACATGCCCTGTACCCCAGAGGCTGTTGAGATTTTCCAGGAAGCTAAAGTACTTTATGGCCCCGGTAAAGCTGCAAACGCCGGTGGTGTTGCAACCTCCGGACTCGAGCAAACGCAAAATGCCATGAAACTTAACTGGCCCGCCGAAGAGGTTGAAGAAAAACTGCACCAGATCATGATCAACATTCATGAGGCTTGCAAGAAATATGGCCAGGAAGAGGATGGCTATATCAATTATGTGAAAGGTGCCAACATTGCCGGCTTTATCAAGGTTGCCGATGCAATGATCGATCAGGGTGTTATCTAAATGATCCGTGTGTAAATATTATCTAAATTGATAACAATAAGGCCAGGCTGCTTTTTTGGCAGCTTTGGCCTTTTTTTATTTCCTTTCAGAAAAAAATGAAAAATACATTCTTAAATAAATCGGGACAAATTGCTGTAATCGGCGTTTCAAAAAATAAAAACAAATTCGGACACCAGGTTTACAAAACACTCAGGGACAAGAATTACCCTGTTGTACCCGTACACCCCAATGCTGAATCAATACTGGATGATGCGTGCTACAATTCTATTGACGCACTGCCATCCAACATTGAAAAAGCGATCGTAGTAACCTCACCAAAAGAGACAGACAAGATTTTAAGGCAACTTGCCGAAAAAGGGATCAAAAAGGTATGGGTACAACAGATGGCCCAGTCAAAAGAGAGCAAAGCAATCGCTGAAAGCCTTTCGATGGATGCCGTATTTAACCAATGTGTGCTTATGTATGCAGAACCCGTGAAGGGGATCCATGGCTTTCACAGGTGGTTATGGACCCTATTGGGATTATCAAAAAAAGAGATTCCCTTATAAAATATTTATTAATTCTCCAAATTTTTTTGAAAAAAATAAATTTTTCTTTATTCCGGATACCCTTTTTATTTTTATGTATTTTTCGCAAAGAAAATCTAAAAGCCAATACCAACATGCGTATTCAACGAGTTAAACCCAGAGTAGAGCAAAAAGAGGACAGGGCGCCGGTTGACCTGACATTGATTGACGGACTGCTCAAAAAATATCAAAACCTGAAGGGGAACCTGATACCCATTCTGCAAGGAACACAGGATGTATACGGGTATCTGCCCAAAGAGGCATTCCAACACATTCATCAGGCAACAGGAATTGAACTAAATGAGCTGTATGGTGTAGCCACGTTTTATGCCCAGTTCAGGCTGACACCAGCAGGGAAGCACATCGTAAAGATGTGTCACGGCACGGCCTGCCACGTGCAGAGCGTTACAGCTATTACAGATGAGATCCTTGATACATTACAAATTAAGGATGGTGAAACTACAAAGGACGGACTTTTTACCGTAGAAACGGTAGCTTGCCTGGGTTGCTGCTCACTGGCACCGGTAATGATGATCGGCGAGGAGACATATGGCAAGCTAACACCCAAGCAGGCCGTCAAAATCATCAGGGAAATACGCAGAAGTGAAAACAATTAACACAAAACAATACATATGATGGAAAAAACCAGGGTAATCGTAGGTTTGGGAAGCTGTGGAATTGCTGCCGGAGCCAATAAGACCTATCAGGAGTTTCAACGCATCATGGAAACCGACAAGCTTGATATCGAACTCAGAAAGACAAGTTGCATCGGGATGTGTTACAGGGAACCTTTGGTGGAGATCATTGACGAGCAGGGGAGCTATCTTTATGGAGAGGTAGATGCCGGCCGCGTTGATGAGATCATTGACAAACACATTAAGAAGTTCACCCCCATATCCGATTACATTGTACAGTCAGATAAGATTCCGGGCAAGGATCAGCACTTTTTTGATGAACAGGTAAAGATCAGTTTGCGCAACTGCGGACACATCGATCCCGAATCGATCGAAGAGTATGAAGCCCGTGACGGATACAAAGCCATCGGAAAAATAGCCGATAAGGGTATTTCCCCTGATCAGGTAATTCAGGATGTTCTTGACTCGGGTATACGCGGACGGGGTGGTGGTGGTTTCTCCACGGGTATGAAATGGCGGTTTGCCCGTAACAATCAATCAGATCAGAAATATGTGATCTGTAACGCCGACGAAGGGGACCCGGGTGCGTTCATGGATCGATCCATTCTGGAAGGTGACCCCCACGGTGTTCTTGAAGGGATGATCATTTGCGGATATGCGATCGGTGCCAGCGAAGGCTATATATACTGCCGCGCAGAGTACCCACTTGCCATCAAGCGCCTGAACCTGGCCATCAATCAAGCCAGAGAGAGAGGGTACCTGGGTAAAGACATTTTCGGAATCAATGGATTTCACTTTGACATCAAAATCAAGGAGGGAGCCGGTGCATTCGTTTGTGGTGAAGAAACAGCCCTTATTGCCTCCATCGAAGGTGCCAGGGGAATGCCCCGCCGCCGTCCCCCCTTCCCTGCCGAATCGGGACTGTGGAAACATCCCACAAACATCAACAACGTGGAAACCTTCATCAACATTCCGTGGATCATTTTTAACGGTCCGGATGCCTATGCAAAATATGGAACCGAAAAAAGCAAGGGAACCAAGGTTTTCGCACTCACAGGAAAGATCAATAACGGCGGCCTGGTGGAGGTCCCCATGGGGATTTCCATCAAGGACATCATCTACAAGCTCGGTGGCGGCATTACAGATGGCAAGAAATTCAAAGCTGTGCAGCTGGGTGGACCTTCAGGTGGCTGCATACCCGAACATCTGAGTCATACCCCTGTAGATTATGATTCAGTGAATGCCACAGGTGCCATCATGGGCTCAGGAGGAATGGTGGTAATGGATGAGACAACATGCGTGGTAGACATCGCAAAGTTTTTCCTCGATTTTACGCAGAAGGAATCTTGTGGAAAATGTACCTTCTGCCGCCTTGGCACAAAGAGGATGCTTGAGATCCTTACCCGGATCACCGAGGGCGAAGGCAAAGAGGGCGACATTGAAATGCTGGAAGATCTGGCAGATACTATCAAGGACAGCTCATTGTGCGGTCTCGGTCAAACAGCTCCAAATCCCGTGCTTACTACCATCAAATATTTCCGTGATGAGTATGAAGCCCACATCCGGGATGGGAAATGCCCGGCATTGAGCTGCAAAAAGCTCTTAACATATACCGTAATCGATGAAAAGTGTACCGGATGCATGGCGTGCATAAAAGGGTGTCCCGTTGACGCCATCGAAGGAGAAAGAAAACAGGTACACAAAATTCTACAAGATGTCTGTATCCAATGCGGTGTGTGCTTTACCAGATGTAAATTTGACGCAATCAAATTATCATAATCATATTGTAATGGCGAAAAATCTTTCGCCCTTACCCATCAACCAATAAACCATATGAGCAAACTCAATATCATCATCAACAATAAAATTGTTCAGGGAATTAAGGGAGAACGCATTCTGGATCTTGCACGGCGTTTGGATATTGAAATTCCGACACTATGCAATGACGACCGTCTGGAGCCCTTTTCCTCCTGTTATCTCTGCGTTGTGGAGGTGGACGGAATGCGCGGTCTGCAACCTGCGTGCAGCACAAAGATCACCGAAGGGATGCGCATTCAAACAGACAATGACCGGGTGCATAAATCAAGAAAGTTTGCCCTCGAACTGTTAGTGAGTAACCACTATGCCGACTGTGCACCTCCCTGTCGTGAAGAGTGTCCTGCCGGGGTTGATGTACAGGGCTATATCTCCATGATCAGCAAAGGGAAGCATAAAGAAGCCGTTGAGCTGATCAAGAAAACCAATCCCTTGCCCGCCATCTGTGGCCGTGTATGCGTACGACCTTGTGAGCTGGTTTGCCGTCGTAATTTGGTTGAGGAGATTGGTGTGGGTATTGATTATCTGAAAAGGTATACATCAGACATTGACATGTTTTCGGATGACCGCTTTATGCCGGAGGTTAAACCTCCTACCGGCAAAAAAGTGGCGATCATCGGTGCCGGTCCGGGTGGATTGACTGCTGCCTACTTCCTGGCAAAAGAGGGACACCATGCAGAGATCTTTGAAGCCAGTCCGCATGCCGGCGGTATGCTGCGATACGGTATCCCCCCCTACCGTCTGCCAAACGATGTGATCGAAAAAGAGATTGAAGGGATCACCGGCCTGGGTGCAAAAATCCATTACAACAAACGTTTGGGCGACAACATCAGCTATAAAGACCTGAAAGAGGAGTTTGACGCTACTATCCTGGCCATTGGATCACAAAAAGGGACAGGGATCGGTTGTGAGAATGATGATGCAGAAAACATCTTCAGCGGGATCGATTTCCTGCGCAACATGGAGATGACCGGTCAGAAGTATGATTTTAAAGGGAAAAAAGTGGCTGTGATCGGTGGTGGCAATACCGCTATGGATTGTTGCAGGACAGCAAAGCGCTGTGGCGCCGAAGAGGTTACTGTTATCTATCGCCGTACAGAAAAAGAGATGCCTGCCAACCCGATTGAGATTCACGAATCAAAGCTCGAAGGGATCAATTACATGTTTCTGACCGCTCCGGCACGTGTGAATAAAGATGAGGAGGGCAAGTTGCAATCGCTGACCTGCATCAGGATGGAACTGGGAGAACCCGATGCTTCCGGAAGAAGGCGTCCGGTGAAGGTAGAAGGATCTGA
>SLNX01000172.1 GCA_007132825.1 Bacteroidales bacterium
GGGACAAGTATGATGAAGCGAATTGCTGAACATGTTCGAAAAGGAGCCTCAGCATATTTGCGTCAACAGTACAAAGTAGTAATCATCGTGTTTGCCATTATCACGGTGATTTTTTCTTTTCTGGCCTATGGTCTGGGTGTTCAAAACACCTGGGTGCCTTTTGCTTTCATTACGGGTGGGTTCTTTTCAGGTCTGGCCGGTTTTTTTGGCATGAAAGCAGCCACATATGCTTCTGGGCGTGTTGCCAATGCCTGCCGCACCTCTCTCGACGGTGGTCTCAGGCTGGCATTCAGGAGTGGCGCCGTGATGGGTCTGGTGGTTGTCGGGCTTGTTTTGCTTGACATCTCTGCCTGGTTCATCATTCTGAACATTTTTATTCCGGAAGCCTTGGATGGCTATAAGCTGATGACCATCACCGCCATCATGCTTACATTCGGGATGGGTGCATCTACCCAGGCGTTGTTTGCCCGTGTGGGTGGAGGTATTTATACCAAGGCTGCCGACGTAGGTGCCGACCTGGTGGGTAAGGTAGAAGCCGGTATCCCTGAGGATGACCCGAGGAACCCGGCAACCATTGCAGATAATGTGGGTGACAACGTAGGTGATGTAGCTGGCATGGGTGCAGATCTCTTTGAGTCCTTTGCAGCCTCCATTCTGGCAACCGCCCTGCTGGGTGCCGCAGCATTTATGGGCTATGGTTTAGAGGTACAAACGAATGCTGTCATTGCTCCGATGGTGATTGCTGCAATTGGAACCCTTCTTTCCATTGCAGGCGTTTTCATGGTCCGTACCCGCGAGGGTGCCACCCAGAAAGAGCTGCTTCGTTCACTCGGATTTGGCGTTAATATGAGTGCCTTCCTGATCGTGATCGCATCTTTCCTGGTTTTGTATTTCATGGACATGCCGAACTATCTTGGTCTATGGGGCGCTATCGTTACCGGCTTGCTGGCAGGGATTGCCATCGGGCAATCAACGGAATACTTTACGGCATCAGCTTATCGCCCGACACAGAAAATTGCTGAGTCGAGCCAAACAGGTACGGCAACATTAATTATCAGTGGAGTGGGAACCGGACTCATCTCTGCCGCAGTACCCCTGTTTATCATTGTGGTTGCCATCACGCTGGCTTTCTCTTTTGCAACCGGATTTGATTACAGTGTGGCAAGCTTGAACTACGGACTTTACGGTATTGGAATCGCGGCTGTCGGACTCCTTGCTACGCTTGGCATTACACTTGCTACCGATGCTTATGGTCCCATTGCCGACAATGCAGGTGGAAATGCGGAGATGTGCGGACTGGATCCCGAAGTCAGGAAACGTACCGATGCCCTTGACGCACTTGGAAACACCACTGCGGCCACAGGTAAAGGCTTTGCCATCGGTTCGGCAGCACTGACCGCCCTCGCGTTACTGGCATCCTATTTTGAAGAGGTACGGATGATGTTTGTCAAGTTCCTTGACAAACCCAATGAACTAATTAACGGAATCCCGGCGATTGATGCTTCATTTATGGATTTTGTGAACCATTACGAAGTGCATCTGATGAACCCAAAAGTCCTTGTTGGGATATTCCTTGGTGTGATGGCTGTATTCCTGTTCAGTGGACTCACCATGAACGCCGTTGGCCGTGCAGCCCAAAAGATGGTTGACGAAGTGCGTCGCCAGTTCAAGACCATCCCCGGCATTATGGAGGGGAAAACAGAGCCCGATTATGCCCGTTGTGTTCATATTTCTACCAAAGGTGCCCAACAGGAGATGATGTTACCCTCGTTGATCGCACTTCTGATACCGGTAATTGTAGGTCTGATTTTTGGCGTTGCCGGCGTATCCGGACTGCTGATAGGAACCATCTCCAGCGGTTTTGCACTTGCCATCTTCATGGCAAACTCTGGTGGTGCCTGGGATAACGCAAAGAAATACATTGAAGAGGGCCACTTTGGCGGCAAAGGTTCAGAAGCGCATAAAGCCTCCGTCACCGGTGATACCGTCGGAGATCCCTTCAAAGACACATCGGGCCCCAGCCTCAATATCCTTATAAAACTCATGGTGATGGCTTCGGTTGTAACTGTTGGGATTGCAGTGAGCTACTCTCTGCTGTAAACCACTCCACGATCCAATAAAAAAGCTGCTGTAGTTTTGAATTACAGCAGCTTTTTATTAATCCTTTGGCTATTTCTTCTGCCATTATTTTTTAATTTTTCACTCTTCACTTTTCATTTAAAACGCCTTCGGTTCAAACCCTTCGGGGTTTACGATTTTGGCACTTTTGCCGGTGGCGCGGATGGTGAACAGGCCATTTTTTTCGGCCATTTTGTCGCTGTTGGAATCAACGCGGATATAGGCCACTGCGCCAAGAACGCGCTCTGTGTCTGCATAGCGGGGCATCCATTCACGAAAATGGTTTAGTTTATGTAAAAAATCGTTGACGTCATCCGGACGCAGGGTGGTTTTTACCTCTACGACAACGCAGACATTGCCATTAACTGCAATGATATCAAATTCATAAGCTTTGTCATCTAAGCTTTTTACACGTTCTGATGTTTGTGTAACCATAATTCCGCGCTCCTGCATCACACGGGGCAGATCGCCCTTAACGAGCGACTCAACCAGCCGGCCCCATTGACTTGTAAACAAATCAAATGCCTTCTTGATCTTTTTGTCGGTTTCACGAAACCTTTTCTCCGTTTCACGGGATTGTTCTTTCATAAATCGCTCCGTTTCCTGCCATTTCTTATCTGTTTCCAGGGATTTTTCCTTTAGGAAACTTTTCGTTTCCTGGAACATCAGCCACACCTTTTCGAAGGTTGGCGGGTCTTGTGGCTGGTAAACACCACCGGGCTCGTTGGCCTTATCGGGCTCACGATCTTCGTTGCGTTTGCCTTTGTTTTTGTCTTTTCCCCTCTTTTTCTCTTTATCGGATGCCATCTTAAATGCTGTTTTGATTTAATGCAAATATAGCCCTCCATAACGAGAACAATAATCGTTTAGACGATTTTAAAGCTTATCGGTTGTATAATTTTGATAAACGGAAATACTAAGGTTAAGTTTAAAATTAAGATTGAGAAATTTGCAAAAATTTGAGCAATAATTAGCAGATTAGCAGATCCATTTAATACGGCAGTGAACGCTAAACAAAGATCCCAACCATAAAAAAAGCTGCTGTAGTTTTGAATTACAGCAGCTTTTTTGTTCCCATTAAGGGAGAAGGAGAATCTTTCGAATGTTATTTCAAACCCCTCTGCCTCAGCAGCGGCTCAATGATGGGCTCGCGGCCGCGGAAGTCGATGTACATTTGCATGGCATCTTCCGTTCCGCCGCGCTCAAGAATGTTTTCGCGGAAAGACTGTGCGGTTGCCTGGTCGTATACATCACCGGTTTCAACGAATGCTTCATAGGCATCGGCATCAAGCAGACCAGACCACAGATAGCTGTAGTATCCTGCAGCATAGCCACCCGAAAAGATGTGCTGGAAGTTCGTGCTTTGCCAGCGGTAGTTGATTTGCGGGATCATATCATATTTTTCGATGGTTTCCCTTTCAACGATGATGGAAACCTGATCCAGCATATCCTCTTCGAAAGGAGTGGTGATGGTGTGGTATTCCATGTCGAGGTACGTCGACATCAGGAACTCAACGGTAGCAAACCCCTGGTTGAAGTGTGCACTTTCAACGATGCGATCCATCAATGCTTCGGGCATCGGTTCGCCAGTCTCGTAGTGCAGGGCAAAGGTTTTCATCACTTCCGGTTCATTGGCCCAGTTCTCCATGATCTGTGAAGGAAGTTCGACAAAATCTCTTGGAACGCTGGTGCCAGCCAGACTTCCATACTGAACATTGGAAAGCAAGCCGTGCAGGGCGTGTCCAAACTCATGGAAGAAGGTGGTCATTTCGTCATAGGTCAGCAGAGAAGGCCTTGTAGATGATGGTGGTGAGAAGTTACATACGATAGTGATCACCGGATGGATGAAGTTGCCATCGGGATCAATACGCTGGCTGCGGAAACTGCTCATCCATGCGCCGCCACGCTTGCTGTCGCGCGGATGGAAGTCCATATATAAGATGCCGACATGGGAACCATCTGCTTCGAGGACTTCGAACACCTGCACGTCGGGATGATATTTCGGAACGTCGTTGCGCTCCACGAACTGAAGTCCCCAAAGCCTGTCAACAATCATAAAAATTCCGTCACGAACGGTGTTCAGCTCAAAATACTGACGAACTAATTGCTCGTCAAGATCATACTTCTCACGACGTACCTTTTCAGCATAATATCTCCAGTCCCATTGCTCCAGTAGAAAATCGTGTCCATCTTCGTAGATCATCTCCTGGAGGAGTTGTGCTTCCTCTTTTGCCAATGCGATGGCCGGTTCCCAAACCTGGTTCACAAAATCCATCACGGTTTCGGTGCTGCCTGCCATGGTTTCTTCAAGGCTGAAATCGGCAAATGTTTCATAGCCCATCATCTGCGCTCTTTCGAGACGAAGGTTTGCAATTTTGGCAAGTATTTCCCTGTTGTTGAATTCATTGTCGTTGTTGCCGCGATTTACGTGTGCCTGCTGCATTTTTTTCCGCAGTTCGCGGTTGTCGGCGTTATAGAGGAAGGGCATTACGCTGGGGTTGTGAAGTGTGAAAACCCATTTTCCATCCTTGCCCATGCTGGCTGCCAGATCAGCTGCGTTTTCAATAGAAGTGTCGGGGAGACCCGCCAGGTCCTCTTCGTTGTCGACAACCATTGTGAACGCATTGGTCTCTCCAAGCACATTCTGGCCAAATTGAAGGGTGAGCATCGACAGATCTGCACTAATCTCACGCAGACGTGCCTGTTTCTCGGCAGGGAGGTTTGCTCCGCTGCGAACAAAGCCTTTGTATGTTTCTTCGAGAAGCTTACGTTGTTCCGGATTCAGATCCAGCTCATCTTTTTGCTGATAAACTGCCTGGATACGGGCAAACAGATCCAGGTTTAGGCTGATGTTGGAGGAGTGTTCCGACAGTTTTGGTGACATCTTTTGCGCGATCTCTTGCAACTCAGGACTGGTAAAGGAGGAACTGAAATTCCAGAAAACACGCCCTACTTTGCCAAGCAATTCACCAGAATACTCGAGCGCCTCGATGGTGTTTTCAAATGTTGGAGGAGCAGGATTGTCAACGATTGCCTGTATCTCTGCTGCATGCTCCTCTATCCCCTTGAGAAAGGCGGGCTCAAAATGGGCATTCTCGATCAGGTCGAATGGAGGTACACCAAAGGGTGTCTGATATTCGCTGAAGAAGGGATTTTCCCTCTCGGCACAAGATCCCAGTACGAATACCGAAAGGATCAAAAGAAACCAATGTTTTTTCATCTTTTTGTTTTTTGTTTGTGATAGTTTGATTGAATTGAATGCGCTAAAATACGAAAAATGTAATTATTATTTTGAAATTTGAACTCGACGAGTGGTTTCTCCATAATCCGATTCCATGTGAATAATATATGTGCCGGCGTCAATGCCGGAAACATTTAATGAAGCATGGTTCCCATTCAACTTTTGTTTATGCAATACCCGGCCGCGTATGTCGAGCAATTTAAGTTTGGTCAGCTGCACCGGTGATGAAATATTTAACAGATTGCTGGCGGGATTGGGGTATATTTGGATTGTTAAGGAGTCATCATCATAAATACCTGTAGCAAAAGTGAAAACAACCACCACTTCAGCATCCTCTTCAAGATAATTTATCAGGTAAGTGTCATCTGTATGCCCTTCAACAATTGTTCCGTTAATAATCCATTGATCTGTTACATAATCCTGATTGGGAATTGCGGTAAACATTATGGCACTGCCCTCCTGTACCTCATCACCATTGTTGATCTGTTCATCATTTACCTCGGCGATCAACGTCCCGTTACCATCTGCAGTTTCAAAATGCACATAATGGTAAACAGCTTCAAAATCAACGGTTACGTGTAGGTCGGAGTCAACATGCTCAAGAATCAGAGTGTTTTCCTGTGTGTCATCCATTACCTCTTCATTGATTGTCCATTGTTTTATTGTGTAACCGGTGTCAGGCAATGCTGTAAAAAGCAATTCTTCAACATCTGTTATCAGGTCACCCGACTCAATCTCCTCGCCATCGGCATGCGCTGTGATGCTTCCATTACCACCTGACACCTCAAAAGTGACCTGGTGGTGTTCGCGAAGCATTACGATAGCCTGAAGGTTCCAGTCGCCGCTGATGTTGAACTCTGAGAGCGCCACCCAGCTTTCCGGGTCATCGGTATCCATACGGATCATGTTTCCTTTGCCATCATGGTTGGTATGAATGTCTGCAGATGCCGGGAAAACATTCTGCCCCGGGTCGTCGTATTCGGCACCGAACCAAAGTTCCAGTTCCGGATCGATCATGATTGGCGTATCAAGCTCAACGGCAATCCAATTTGATGAAGGGGGTGAAAACTCCTGGTGTCTGAGTTCAACGAGGCTGTTTTGACCCGCACCCTGCCAGACTTTAATGGCTGCAGTGGTTGGAGGGTTGGCAACATAAACCCTGATCGCTGAAATCTCAAATCCGATATAATGGATAAGGTCATCAGGGTCAAAGCGCGCAGCAATCTGGTAAATACCACCACTGTTGACGCCGACCGATGTTTGATGCATGCCGTCGTCCCAGTGCATCCAGTCGGTGATGTTTCCAATCTCCTCCAGAAAATCAAAGGAAACGGTTTGTGTTGCAGCACTCCTGGTAATGTTTGTCAAAGGCTTATTGGTTTCTTCACCTGCCCATGAGATCATGTTTGGTGTTGAATGATCAGAGAAGTAGGTTTGGTTATTGGACCCCGGGAATGGGGTCATGTTACTGTTGATGTTTCCGTAGGACCAGGGAGGTCCGCTGGGGTTGAAATTTGCGCCGGCGCAAACAGGGTACATCTTCTGTGGGTGTCCTACATTAATGGAGTTACCCGAAGTGGCCACCTCCTGGTGTACATGATAAATGATCATACCCTCGCCCGGTATCTGGGCGTCAAAACCGATTTGATGCCTGTTCTCCAGTAAATAGTATTCGCCAGGTGTATTGGTGTTGATGCGATAAAAACTGTTGTCGTATTCCACCGCATTCTGCAGGGTTAAGCTTCCGGGTTGATTCAA